>NZ_JBKGZG010000002.1:0-107219 GCF_046545655.1 Thiohalorhabdus sp.
GATCACTCCTTCCTGCCAAAGGATTGGGTGTCCACGAATTCGGGTCAACTCCACTTTTCGATCCTCAGTCAGCCTGAGCCAAGCGGGGCATTGAGCGGTTAGCTTTTCCTCAGTAGCTTTCCGGCGCTTAGCTTCCCATGCGGCCGCCAGACGGTTGGCTTTGGTTACCGACTCCTCGTGGGCCCGGGACATAACCACCAGCGAGGTGATTAAGTCGGTAAGGTCGTTCAGGGACTCTCGGGTATAGTGTTTGGAGTCGGTGAGGGTGACGATCTCAATTCCCCGGTCTAGCAGGTCGAGGAACAGACGCAGGGTCGCGTGGATCCGGTCCCGGCTGATGCGGTCGAGGCTTTCAACGACGAGCACGGACCCGCTGGGGATATGGCCGTCATGCACCGCTGTAATGAATGCCCCGAGCGCCCCCTCGGTCCGGTTGTTTCCGTGATAGGCGCTGACCCCGATGTCCGCGAGGGTCATGGAGTCGTCCAACTCGTAACCATTGCGCTGGGCCCATTCCCGGGCCGCTTCGACCTGGCGGCGAAGGCTGTCCCCTGCGGCTTGGTCAGGGTGGGAAAAGCGGACGTAGGAGTAGGCTTTGGGCATGCGGCCTCCCGGTTACAAGGGAAGTTGTCAGGGTAAACTAAAAGGACCACATTATGCTGCTCTCTGGCCCTCCCGGGGCAGGCAAGACCCTGCTGGCCCGTTGCCTGCCCGGCATCCTGCCGCCCCTGGACCGGGAGGCCCAGGTGGAGGTGGCCCGGATCCGCTCGGTACGCGGCGAGCGGGTGGCCGCCCTGGACCCCCATCCCCCGTTCCAGGACCCGCACCATTCCGCCTCCCTGCCGGCGCTGGTAGGCGGCGGCAGCCCGCCCCGCCCCGGGGAGATCACCCGGGCCCACCGGGGGGTGCTGTTCCTCGACGAGCTCCCCGAGTTCGACCGGCGGACCCTGGAGGCCCTGCGCGAGCCCCTGGAGACGGGGGAGGTGACCATCGCCCGGGCGCGCGCCACCACCCGCTTCCCAGCGCGGTTCCAGCTGCTCGCCGCCATGAACCCGTGCCCGTGCGGCCACCTGGGCGATTCCCGCCAGGCCTGCGCCTGCACCCCGGCGCAGATTCAGCGCTACCGGGGCAAGCTCTCCGGGCCGCTCCTAGACCGCATCGACCTGCAGCTGGAGGTGCCGGCCCTGCCGGTGGAGGAGCTGCGGCCGGGACAGGGGAACGGCGGGGAGGAGGCCAGCGCCGCGGTGCGAGCCCGGGTGGAGGCGGCCCGGGAACGCCAGCTGCAGCGACTGGGGGTGCCCGCGGCGGGCCTCACCGCCCGGGGGGTGGAGGAGCACTGTCAGCCGGAGGCAGACGGCCTGGCCTTCCTGGAAACCGCCAGCAAGCGCCTGGGCCTGTCCGCCCGGGCCTACCACCGCATCCTCAAGCTGGCGCGCACCATCGCCGACCTCGCCGGCACCGACCGCATCACCCGCGCCCACATCGCCGAGGCGGTGCAATACCGACGCCTGGACAGCGGGAGCGCGGCCTCCTGACGCCCGTCTCCGCCTGCGCTAGAATCACGCCCGCGACCGCCGGCGAGAGCCCCCGATCATGGACGATCCCTTCCCCACCGCAGACGACCTCTTTCCCGCCCGGGGCCCCTGGCGGGTTCCCGCCGCCCTGTCGGGGCCGGGCGCCCCGGGCCCCGGGCTGGCGGCCTGGCTGGCCTGCGACGGCTCGCTGACGGGGGCCCTGCGGGCGGCCTGTCCACAGGAGTTCGGGCTGCGCATCCACCGGCGGGTCACCGTCTCCCTCCCTCCGGCCGGTGCGGAGCTGCTCCGCCTGTCCGCGGGGAGCCCCGTGCTGCAGCGGGAGGTGTGGCTGCTGTGCGGCGGCCGGGAGGTGGTGTTCGCCCGCAGCTGGATCCCCGGCCAGGCCCTGCCCGACCCGGGGGAGCAGCCCCTGGGGGACCAGCTGTTCGAGCCGGGCAACGACGCGGAGCGCCTGTCCCTGGAGGCCGCACCGGTGGCGGCCGCCGACGGGGCAACCCTGTGGGCCCGACGCTCCCTGCACCGGGTGGGGGCCGGGCGTCTGCTGGTGGGGGAGGTCTTCCTTCCGGACATGGAGGCGCTATGTCCGCCGCAGCCCTGACCGCCAGACTGGGGGCCTACGCCCGCCTGATGCGGCTGCACCGGCCCATCGGCACCCTGCTGCTGCTGTGGCCCACCCTGTGGGCGCTGTGGATCGCGGGGGAGGGCAGCCCACCGGCCTGGATCGTTGCCGTCTTCGTGCTGGGCACGCTGCTCATGCGCTCCGCCGGCTGCGTGATCAACGACTACGCCGACCGCGACTTCGACCCTTATGTGCAGCGCACCGCGGAGCGCCCGCTGGCCAGCGGCGAGGTGCGCCCGGGGGAGGCCATCGCCCTGTTCGTGGTGCTGTGCCTGGTGGCCTTCGGCCTGGTGCTGCTGCTCAACCGCCTGACCCTGTACCTGGCCCTGGTGGCGGTGGTGCTGGCCGCCACCTATCCCTTTTTCAAGCGCTTCACCCACATGCCGCAGGCCTATCTGGGCGTGGCCTTCGGCTGGGGCATCCCCATGGCCTTCGCCGCCGTTTCGGGGGAAGTGGCGCTGGTGGCCTGGGTCCTGCTGGCGGCCAACATCTTCTGGACGGTGGCCTACGACACCATGTACGCCATGGAGGATCGCCCCGACGACCTGGCCATCGGCGTGCGCTCCACCGCCATCCTGTTCGGCGCCTGGGACCGGGTGGCGGTGGCCGTGAACCAGCTCATCGCCCTCGCCCTGATGGGGGTGGTGGGCTACCTGGCGGGATTCGGCGTCTGGTACGCCCTGGGCCTGGCCGGGGCGGCGGGCTTCGGGCTCTACCAGCACTGGCTGATCCGCGACCGGACGCGCGGGCCGTGCCTGCGGGCGTTCCTCAACAACCAGTGGCTGGGCGGGGCGGTGTTCGCCGGGATCGTGCTGGAGTACCTTACCGCCTGAAACTTCTTACGGCGCAAAACAGAAACAACTAACCGCCAAGAGCGCCAAGCAAAGACAAGCCCCGAAAATTCGTTACCCAAACTTGCTCCGGTCCCAAGGATTTTTTCGGCCTTTTCCGTTCGGCTTTTTTTCTTGGCGATCTTGGCGTCCTTGGCGGTTTACCTTTTGGAAAAGGCTCTATGAAAGACCTCCGCGCCTTCATTGCCGACCTAGAGCAGCGCGGCGAGCTCAAGCGCATCGCCCGCCCGGTGGACCCGCACCTGGAGATGACCGAGATCAGCGACCGGGTGCTGCGCCGGGGCGGCCCGGCGCTGCTGTTCGAGCGGCCCACCTCCGGCTCCATGCCGGCACTGGCCAACCTGTTCGGCACCGCCGACCGGGTGGCCATGGGCATGGGGCGCTCCTCCACCCCCGAGCTGCGCGAGGTGGGGCGGCTGCTGGCCTACCTCAAGGAGCCGGAGCCGCCGGGTGGCTTCCGCGAGCTGTGGGACACCGTGCCCATCCTGCGCAAGGCCCTCAACATGCGCCCCAAGGAGCGCAAGAGCCCGCCCTGCCAGGAGGTGGTGGTGGAGGGGGAGGACGTGGACCTGGCCACCCTGCCGGTGCAGACCTGCTGGCCGGAGGACGCCGGGCCGCTCATCACCTGGGGCATCACCCTGACCCGCGGCCCGGACCGCCACCGGCAGAACATGGGCATCTACCGTCAGCAGGTCATCGGCCGCAACCGGGTGATCATGCGCTGGCTGGCCCACCGCGGCGGGGCGCTGGACTACCAGCGCTGGCGGGAGGTGCACGGGGATCGGCCGTTCCCGGTGGCGGTGGCGCTGGGCCCCGATCCGGCCACCATCCTGGCCGCCGTCACCCCCATCCCGGACACCCTCTCCGAGCACCAGTTCGCCGGCCTGCTGCGCGACGCGCGCACGGAGCTGGCCACTGGCCTCGGCGTGGACCTGCAGATCCCGGCGCACACGGAGGTCGTCCTGGAGGGCCACATCTACCCGGACGACCTGGCGGTGGAGGGGCCCTTCGGCGACCACACCGGCTACTACAACGAGCAGGAGCGCTTCCCGGTGCTGACCGTGGAGCGCATCACCCACCGCCGCGACCCCATCTACCACACTACCTACACCGGCCGGCCGCCGGACGAGCCCGCCGTGCTCGGCCTGGCCATGAACGAGCTGTTCATCCCGCTGCTTCAGAAGCAGTTCCCGGAGATCACCGACTTCTACCTGCCCATGGAGGGCTGCTCCTACCGCATGGCGGTGGTGTCTATGAAGAAGCAGTACCCCGGCCACGCCAAGCGGGTGATGATGGGCGTGTGGTCCTTCCTGCGCCAGTTCATGTACACCAAGTTCGTGGTGGTGGTGGACGACGACATCGACACCCGCGACTGGCAGGACGTGATCTGGGCGCTGACCACCCGGGTGGACCCGGTGCGCGATACCCACCTGGTGGACAACAGCCCCATCGACTACCTGGACTTCGCCTCGCCGGTGTCGGGGCTGGGCTCCAAGATGGGCATCGACGCCACCAACAAGTGGCCGGGCGAGACGCAGCGCGAATGGGGCCATCCGGTGCGCATGGACGCCGCCACCCGGGAGCGGGTGGACGGCTTCTGGGAGGAGCTGGGGCTGAATTGAGCACAAAAGGCAGGCGAGCAGGGGCGGTAGGAGCCCGCTTTAGCGGGCGACCTGGTTTCAGGGCCCGGTTTTTTTTCAGGCCTTTCGCCCGCTAAAGCGGGCTCCTCTCAGCAATCCCGCCTATTCGCCAGCAGGGTACCGACGGGCCACGAGCACGAACAGCCCCAGGCCCGCCAGCACCCCGGCCAGGAGCCAGCCTTTACTCAACCGCTGGTAAGGGGTGGCGCCGGTGCGCGGCTCGACGGTCACGCGGGCTACGCCGGGCTCGTCGCGGGGGATGCGCTCCTGCACCTCGCCCTTGTGGTCGGCGGCGTAGGTGATGCCGGTGTTGGCCACCCGCAGCAGCGGCCGCCCCATTTCCATGGCCCGGACGCGGGCCAGCTGGGCGTGCTGGTCCGGGCCGATGGAGCCGCCGAACCAGGCGTCGTTGGTGACGTTCACCAGCAGGTCCGCCCCCTCCCGCACCGTGGCGGCCACCTCCCGCGGGAAGGCGTCCTCGTAGCAGATGGACATTCCCGCGTGGTGCCCGTCCACCTCCAGCGGCGCGGCGCTCTTCCCGGAAGCGAACACCCCCTCCCCGGGCACGAAGCGCTCGGCGAAGAACAGCAGCGACGGCAGCGGCACGTACTCCCCGAAGGGCACCAGGTGCCGCTTGCGGTAGGGCGGCTGATCCCCCGCCCCCAGGGCCATGGCGGCGTTGTAGTTGCGCCGCTCGCCGTCCTCCCAGTCGCGCTCCGGGATGCCCAGCAGCAGGGTGGCCCCCCGCGCCGCCACCTTCCGCTCCAGGGCCTCCAGGTAATCTCCCACCCGGTCGGCGAACAAGGGCACGGCGGTCTCCGGCCACACCACCAGATCGGCGTCCAGGTTCGCCAGGGTCAGCCGACGGTAGCGCTCCAGGATCGCCTCCCGGCGCTCGGCGCTCCACTTCAGCTCCTGTGGCACCGCCCCCTGCACCAGGGCCGTGCGCAGGGGATCCCCCGACGGGCTGGTCCAGGCCAGGGTAGCGGCCAGAAGGCCCGCTCCCACCACCGCCACCGTCCCGGTTAGCCAGGCCAGGGGCTGGAGGATGCCCCGGTCCCGGGCCATATAGGCGAGCAGCAGGATGCCGTTGAGGGAGGCCACCGGCAGTCCGGCCCCCAGGCTGCCCACCACCGGGAACAGCCCGGCCAGAGGCCCCTCGGTCTGGGTCACTCCCAGGGTCAGCCACGGGAAACCGGTGAAGGCTAGGCCCCGGACCCCTTCCAGGACCACCCACAGCAGGGGCAGGCCCAAGGCCAGGCGCCAGGGGCGGGGCCCGCGCAGCCAGCCCCCCAGGAGGACGAACAGGGCGGGATAGAGGGCGCAGTAGGCCACCAGCAAAGCCCAGGTGGGCACCGCCAGGGCGAGGGGCATGTGGCCGAAGGTGTGGATGGTGGGAAGCAGCCAGTGCAGCCCGGCGCCGAACATGCCCAGGCCGAAGGCCAGGCCGCGGCGGAAGCGCAGTCGGGGAGCGGGAATCTCCGTGGCGAGGAAGAGGGGGATCAGAAGGACCCAGGCCAGGGCGTACCAGTCCCAGGGGGCGAAGGCCAGGGGGACCAGTGCGCCGGCGACCAGATAGGCGAGGTCCGCGGCCACCGTGCGGGCCAGGCCGGGCACGGGGCGGTTAGCAGCCAGGGTCCGGGCCTCCATCAGTCGCGTTCAGCTCGCGCCGCCATGGGTACCCGTTTCCGCCTCGTTCTGCTCCACCACCCGGATGCTGCGGATCCGGCGGCGGTCGGCGCGGATCACCTCCAGCAGCAGGCCGTCCACCCGCAGGGACTCGCCCACCTCCGGCAGGTGGCCCATCTCCCGCACCATCCAGCCGCCCAGGGTATCCACCCCCTCCGCCTCCAGGTGCGCCCCGAAGCGGGCGGCGAAGGTCTCCAGCGGGATCTGGGCATCCACCTGGAAGCGGCCGCGCCCGCGCTGCTCCACCATCACCGCCTCGATGTCGAATTCGTCCTCGATCTCGCCGACGATCTCCTCGAGGACGTCCTCGATGGTCACCAGGCCCGCGGTGCCGCCGAACTCGTTGACCACGATGGCCATGTGGTTGCGGCTGGCGCGGAACTCGTGGAGGAGGCTGTCGATGTGCTTGCTCTCGGGGACGAACACGGGCGCGCGGATCACGGACAGGAGGTCGAACTGGTCGCGCTGCTCCGCCGCCCAATAGCGCAGCAGGTCCTTGGCGTAGAGGATGCCGCGCACGTCGTCGCGGTCCTCGCCCACCACCGGCAGGCGCGAGAAGCCCACCTCGACGATGCGGGGGATGAAATCCTCCGGGGCCTCGTCGGTACGCACCACCTCCATCTGGCCCCGGGGCACCATGACGTCCCGCACCCGGGTTCCGGAGATCTTGAAGATCCCCTCGATCATGTGCAGGTCTTCAGGGTCCAGGAGGCCCTGGTACTCGGCCTCCCGCAGGATCTCCAGGAGGTCCTCCCGGGACTCGGGGGTTGCTCCCAGGCCCCGGGCGAGTCGCTCGATCCAACTTCGTCGTCTGGGTCCTTCTTCGGCCACCGCTCTACTCCTCCGCATAGGGGTCCCCGTATCCCAACTGCGCCATCACCTCCCGTTCCAGCGCCTCCATCTCCTCCGCCTCATCGGGCGCCATATGGTCATAGCCGAGCAGATGCAGGGTGCCGTGCACCACCATGTGGGCCCAATGGGACTGCAGAGGCTTCCCCTGCTCGGCCGCCTCCCGGGCCACCACCTGCGGGCAGACGACCAGGTCCCCGAGCATGGGCTCCCAGGGTCCCGGCGGCAGGTCGGCGGGGAAGGAGAGCACGTTGGTGGGCCCCTCCTTGCCCCGGAAGCTGCCGTTCAGCTCGGCCATGGCCTCCGCATCCTCGGCACGCACCACCACCTCGCCTGGCGGCGCCTCGCCCGGCACGGCCGCAAGGGCCGCATGGACCCATTCCTGGATTCGCGGGTCCTCGGGAATACCCTCCTCGTCTTGAGGGCACTGCACCACCACCGGGTGGGTTTGTTCCGCGCTGCCAACGGCAGGGGCAGAGTCAGCCACGATTCTTACCTCACCGCCCGGAGGGCGGACATGCAGTCATAATCGCGCCGGGAACATGCGCCGGCAATTGGGTGGAAGCTTGCAGGGGCAAGGGGCTCATGCACGGAACGGGCACCCGGTTTCAGCCCGCCTGGCTCAAGGCGGCCTCCCGGCTGGGCCGGCCGCGCAGGGAATTGGGCAGCGCCTCGGTGATGGTCACCGGCACCAGTTTGCCTACGGACCCTTCCGGCGCGGCGAAGTTCACGATGCGGTTGCAGGGGGTGCGGCCCATCACCTCGTTGGGGTCCTTGCGGCTGGGGCCCTCCACGAGCACCGTCACTTCCCGCCCCACCAGCGCGCGGCTCTTCTCCATGGCCTGCTGGTTCAGGCGGGCCTGGAGGATGGTGAGGCGCTCCTGCTTGACGGACTCCGGGACGTCGTCGGGCACCTCGGCGGCGAGGGTCCCCGGGCGCGGGCTGTACTTGAAGGAGAAGGAGTGGTCGAGGTCCGCCTCGGCCACCAGGTCCAGGGTATCCTGGAAGTCCTCGTCGGTCTCGCCCGGGAAGCCGACGATGAAGTCGGTGCCGATGGACATATCGGGCCGCACCGCACGCAGGCGCGCCACCTTGTCCAGGAACTCCGCCTGGGTGTGGTTGCGGTGCATGCGTGCCAGGAGGCGGTCGGAGCCGGTCTGCACCGGCAGGTGCAGGTGGGAGACCAGCTCGGGCAGCTCGGCGAAGGCCTCGATGAGCCCCGCGCCGAACTCGTTGGGATGGGAGGTGGTGAAGCGCAGCCGGTCCAGGCCCTGGATGCCGGCCAGGTAGTAAAGCAGCAGACCGAGGTCGGCCTCGGTGCCGTCCTCCATCACCCCGCGGTAGCCGTTGACGTTCTGGCCGAGCAGGGTCACCTCGCGCACCCCCTGCTGGGCCAGCTCGTAGCACTCGGCGAGCACGTCGTCGAAGGGCCGGGACAGCTCGCGGCCGCGCGTGTAGGGCACCACGCAGAAGGTGCAGAACTTGTCGCAGCCTTCCATGATGGTGACGAAGGCGCGCGCCTTCTCCACCCGCGGGGCGGGCAGGTGGTCGAACTTCTCGATCTCCGGAAAATCCACGTCCACCACCCCGGAGCGCTCCCGCTCGGCGGCCGCGATCATCTCCGGCAGGCGGTGGATGGTCTGCGGGCCAAAGACCAGGTCCACGTAGGGTGCCCGCTGCCGGATGCGCTCGCCCTCCTGCTGGGCCACGCAGCCGCCCACGCCGATCAGGGTGCCCGGCCGGGCCTCCTTGATCGGCCGCCAGCGGCCCAGCTCGGAGAACACCTTCTCCTGGGGCTTCTCACGCACCGAACAGGTATTCAGCAGCAGGATGTCCGCCTCGGCGGGTTCGTCGGTGCACTCCACCCCAATGGCGGAATCGAGCAGGTCCACCATGCGGGTGGAATCGTGCTCGTTCATCTGGCAGCCGAAGGTGCGGATGTAGAGCTTGCGGGGCATGGGCGGGCTTCGGGAAGTGGGTTTCCGTCAAAACCGCATTATAGGGCCTGGGCGGGAAGGGGCCAAGGGGCTGGGGTCCCTGCCTCTCCGGGGCGATGGCCGGTAGAGGCCCTTCCCTCTGCTGTTCAATGGGTTAGTCTGGTAAAGGCGCAGGAAACGAGCCAAAGGGGGGGCTCCTTGCGATCTTGCCCGACTGCCGCCAGCGTTCCGCTGGCTCTCTCCCGCGTGCTCCTGGTGCATCCCATTGGAGTCCCCTCACGAGGGCCTCCCCTCGGCCCCATCCCTGGGCGGGCTACCCGTTTCCGCCAGCCTGCCGGATTCCGGCGGGCTGGCTGTTTCTCGGTCGCCCGATTGGCGACTCCCACAATCCCCAAGCAAGGAGCGCACCATGAGCACTTTGTTCCACTTCCCCGAAGCCACCCATGGGTATCAGCAGTCGGAGGTCGAGCTTCACCGGGACCTTGGCGCGGCAGTCTTGAAAATGGATCCCCAGCCCCGGCCATCCTTTACCCCCGAGCTCCTCGCGGACATCGAGGCCTTCCAGAGAGAGGTCGCGCAACGGGTGCGCCAGCAGCAGGCCCAGGGCCGCACCCCGGACATCCGGTATATGGTACTCGCCTCCAACCTGGATGGGATCTACAACTTCGGAGGCGATCTGGCCCGCTTCCTGTCCCTGATCCGGGCCGGGGACCGTGAGGGCCTCCTGGATTACGCCCTGGCCTGCGTTCGGGCCGGCCACCGGTTCTCGGTGGGAATGGACCTCCCGCTCACCAGTCTGTCCCTGGTGGAAGGGCGGGCCCAAGGCGGAGGCCTGGAAGCGGCCCTCTCCTGCAACGTGGTGATCGCGGAGAAGGGTACCCAGATGGGCTTTCCCGAGGTGCTGTTCAACCTATTCCCGGGGATGGGCGCCTACAGCTACCTTTCCCGGCGCATCGCCCCCTCCCTGGCGGAGCGCATGATCCTCTCGGGCCGCCTCTATGAGGCCGAGGAGCTTTATGAGATGGGGGTGGTGGACGTGCTCGCCGAGCCCGGTCAGGGGCGCGAGACGCTCGCGGAGTACATCACCGAGGCCGATAAGCACAGCTCCGTGCACGGACTCCTGCGCCGGATCCACTCTTCCCACAACCGCGTACCCTTCGAGGAGCTACGGGACATCACCGAGCTTTGGGTCGATTCCGCCCTGGGGCTTGGGGAGCGTGAGCTCCGGACCATGGAGCGCCTGGTGCGGGCGCAGGATCGGCGGAACGGGCAGGAGCTCTCGCAGGCCCGGTGATGGAGCCCGGCACGCCGGCGGTCAGTGCTGGAGCTGGCCGCTGGCGTGCAGCAGGAGAGCGGGGCGCGCCCGCGCCAGGAGATCCCGCAGCCCTTCCAGATCGCGGTGAATGGTCCCCGCGGCCAGGTCCGTTGCGCTTGCCCCCAGCAGGCGCTCGCACACATTGGCAACCGCCTCCACCCCCAGATTGCCCGCGCTCCCCTTCAACGTATGGGCGCATTTCTGCAGATCCTCCAGCCGACACTCCGCCGCCGCCCTCTCCATCCGCTCCACCAGGTTTTCGGAATCCCGCAGGAAGCCCTGGATCAGGCCGGCAAGAAGGGCCGGGTCCCGGCTCATTCCCGCCAGATCCTTCATGGTGCAAGGCGAAACCAGGGTCCCCTCCTCGGTCTCGACACCCCCCTGCGATCCGACCCTCCCGGCTCCTACCTCCCCGGACGGCGTGTCGGCCCCCGCCGGGCATCCCCCATGGGCCATGATCTGCTCCAGGGTCTCCAGCAGGCGCCGGGCCTCCACGGGCTTGGTAAGGAAGGCGGCCACCCCCGCTTCCTCCGCCTCCCGGGCCGCATGGCTCGTAACGTTGGCGGTGAGGAGCACGAAGGGCAGGGGGCGATCGTCCGTTTCAGTGAAGCGGTGCAGCTTGACCACCTCCGGGCCGCTGCGCTTCGGCATGTGCATATCCAGGATGGCCAGGTCGAAGGCCTCCTCCTCCAGGGCCCGCAAGGCCTCCTCCCCGTCGGCGACCGTGCGGGCGGCGTAGCCCCCGTTCTCCAGGATCAGGCCGATCACCTCCTGGTTGGTGGGGTTATCCTCCGCCACCAGGATGTAGGGCTGCCGCTCCCGACCTTGCCGCTTCTCCCGCCGGCGGGCCAGGTCCACCACCCGCTCATCCCGCGGCAGCTCGGTCTGGAGGGCATACAGCGCATTGAAGAGGAGCGGCTTGTCCGGGGGAAGGTCGAGAATGGAATCGAAGCGCCCCTCCAGCCCCCGGAGCCGATGGCTGCCGGGATCGCGCCGCAGCAGGACCAGGCCCGGAGAGGCCGTATGGCCCGGGGCCCGGCAACAGGCGAGGAATCCCGAGGGATCCAGAAGCTCCCCCTCGTCGATCACCACACCGCGTATATGGGCCCCCGGCCGCCCGATCCGGGCCAGCAGCTCGTCCTGGACGTCCACCACCTCGGCTTGCAGCCCCCAGAGGCTGAACCACCCCGTTAATCTCTCCCGCAGCACCGGGTCACGGGTCAAAAGCAAAATGCCGCCCCCCGGCCCCATGGTCTGCGCCTGCGCCTCCTGTTCCGGGGGCTGCCAGGGGAGGGCAACCTGGAACAGCGTCCCCATCCCGGGCTGGCTCTCCACCTCGATGGTGCCCCCGAGGAGATCCACCAGCTGCTTGGAGATTGCCGTCCCCAGGCCCGTGCCACCGTACCGCCGGGTGATGGACCCATCGGCCTGCGTGAACACCTCGAAGATGTGGCCCTGGACCTCCTCGGGGATGCCGATCCCGGTATCCACCACCTCGAAGCACACCCGGAGGTTGTTTTCCGGCGCCGGGCAGGAGCCTACCCGCACCTCCACATGGCCCGCGTCGGTGAACTTGATGGCGTTGTTAATCAGGTTGATCAGGATCTGGCGCAGGCGCACCTCGTCGCCCCGCACCCGGCAGGGGGTGTGGGGGTCGATGTGGAGGTCCAGGCGCAGGCCTTTCTGCTCGGCCTGATGGGCCAGCATGTCCACCGTCCCCCGCACGGCGGCGTACAGGTCGAAGTCCTCCTCCTGAAGGCTGAGCTTGCCGGCCTCGATCTGGGAGAGATCGAGCACATTCTCCAACAGCTCCAGGAGCGCCCGGGCCGAGCGCTGGGCCGTCCGGGTGAAATGCCGCTGCATGGGGGTCAGGGAGGTGTCCCCGAGCAGGTCCACCATGCCGATGACGCCGTTCATGGGGGTCCGGATCTCGTGGCTCATATTGGCCAGGAACTGGCTTTTCGCCCGGTTGGCCGCCTCGGCCTCCGCGCGGGCCCGGATCAGCTTGGATAGCAGGGCGGAGAAATAGAGGGGCAGTATCAGCAGACCCGCCCAAAGCCCCCACGCCAGGGTGGGGTTCGCCACCCAGAAGGGATGGGACAGGGTCACACCGAGGAAACCGGCAAGGGCCAGGGACATCGACAAATACAGATACCCCTGGCCGAAGCGCAAGCCGTTGCCCACCACCACCCAGAGATACACGACGTACAGGGGCGCCACTGCCTCTCCGTACAGGGCCAAAAGCAGGGAGAGCGTGCCATGATCCGCGAGGTTGGCGAGGAGGCGCCTACCATGGGAGGGGGCAGGGCGTAGGCCGATCCAGACCAGCAGGGCCAGCCCGAACGCCAGGAACAACCCCAGGATCTGAAGAGCCCCGGCTAGCCCCGCGTAGCTGCTGGGATGCAAGCTGCCGTAGATGGACAGGTAGGCGGTGATGGCGCTGGCAATGCCCACCCGGACCACCGCCTGCTCGTGCTCGGAATCGGGCCGGTTCCGGTACCGGTCCAGAACCAGACCCAGCCATCCAGCCATCCGCGATTTCGCCCGGGCAATCCGGAACATGCGGGGGATCCTTGATCCGGAATCTGGAGGGATGATACCTGCAGCCGGGGGGCATTCACCATCACCCGCCCATTGGGGTCTTTGGCCCAACCACAAAAAAGCCGCCTCGCACGGAGGCGGCCGGCAGGATGGTGGCGGATCAGGGATTTGAACCCCGGACACACGGATTATGATTCCGTTGCTCTAACCACTGAGCTAATCCGCCAGAGGGCTACTTATTTTAGGAATCGGGCCGTGCCTGTCAACCGTCGAGCCGCGCCTTGGCTAGACGTTGAAGCGGAACAGGATCACGTCGCCGTCGGCGACCTCGTAGTCCTTGCCCTCGGACCGCATGCGGCCGGCCTCCTTGGCACCCTGCTCCCCGCCGTAGGCGACGTAGTCCTCGAATGCGATCACTTCGGCGCGGATGAACCCGCGCTCCATATCGCTGTGGATCTCGCGGGCCGCCCGCGGGGCCGTGGAGCCCTCCGGGACGGTCCAGGCGCGCACCTCCTTGGGCCCGGCGGTGAAGAAGGTAATCAGGCCGAGGAGGCGATAGCCGGCACGGATGACCCGGTTCAGGCCGGGCTCCTCCATGCCCAGCTCGGCGAGGAACTCCTCCCGCTCGTCGTCCTCGAGCTCCATGAGCTCCGCCTCGGTGGCGGCGCTGACTACCACCACCTCGCTGCCGGAGGCGGCGGCGTGCTCGCGCACGGCCTGGACGGCCGGGTTGTCCTCCCCGGTCTCGCCCTCGTCCACGTTGGCCACGTACATGATGGGCTTGAGCGTGAGGAGGTGGAAGCCCTTGAGGGCCTCGAGGTCCTCGTCCCCGAGGTCCAGGGCCCGGGCCGGGCCGCCCTCCGCCAGGTGCGCCTGGAGGCGGGCGAGAAGGTCCCGCTCGGCCGCGGCGGTCTTATCCCCGCTCTTGGCGTTCTTGGTCGCCTTGGCGTGGGCCTTCTCCACCGTCTCCAGGTCGGCGAGGACCAGCTCGTTCTCGATGGTCTCGATGTCGCGGACCGGGTCCACCCCGCCCGCCACGTGGGCCACGTTGTCGTCGGCGAAGCAGCGCACCACGTGGGCGATGGCGTCCACTTCGCGAATGTGGGCCAGGAACTGGTTGCCCAGGCCCTCCCCCTCGGAGGCACCCGCCACCAGGCCGGCGATGTCCACGAAGTGGATGGCGGTGGGGGTCACCTCCTGCGGCTGCACCAGGCGGGCCAGCTCGTCCAGCCGCCGATCGGGTACCGGCACGACGCCGACGTTCGGCTCGATGGTGCAGAAGGGGTAGTTCTCCGCCTGGATCCCGGCGCGGGTGAGGGCGTTGAACAGGGTGGATTTGCCCACGTTGGGCAACCCGACGATGCCGCACTGAAATCCCATGAGGGGGTCGTCCTGATCCTGATTCGGGCCGGGGTCAGTCTCCGGAGGAGACCGGCGCGTGGAGGTGGTTGACGGCGCGCTGCCACTTCCCGGCGGCCAAGTCCGGCAGCACCTCCAGGGCCCGGTCCATGGCCGCCTCCATGCGACTGCGCTCCTCGGGGGAGGCGCGGCCCAGCACGTAGGGGGTCACCTGGCTGCGGTCGCCGGGATGGCCCACGCCGAGGCGCAGGCGCAAGAAGTCCTTGGAGCCCAGGTGCTCGACGAGGTCGCGCAGCCCGTTGTGGCCACCGTGCCCCCCGCCCGCCTTGAGGCGCGCCACGCCGGGGTCGAGGTCCAGCTCATCGTGGACCACCAGAATCTCGCCGAGATCGAGGCCCTTGGCCCGGGCGAAGGGAGCCACCGCCTGACCGCTGCGGTTCATATAGGTCTGCGGCTTCATGGCCCACACCCGCTGGCCGTCCACGAGCCACTCGCCCACCTCGGCCTGGTAGCGCCGCTGGGCGGACCAGCGGCTGCCGAGGCGGTCCGCCACCCGGTCCACCCAGTCGAAGCCGATGTTGTGCCGGGTGCGGTGGTACTTGGACCCGGGGTTGCCGAGGCCGACGACCAGGCGAACCACGGGCCGCGCCTATTCCTCTTCCTCGCCGGCTCCGGCCTCCTCACCGCCTTCCCCGGCGGCCTCTTCGGCCACTTCCTCGGCCACGGCCGCCTCGGGCTCCGGCTTGGTCCCGGCCATGTTCACCACCGGCTGGTCGTTCTCCGGATCGGCGTTGATCTCAACGCCGGGAGGGGCCTGGAGGTCGGAGAGGTGCAGGGTGTCGCCGATCTCCATGGCGCCCACGTCCACCTCGATGTGGTCCGGGATGTTGGCGGGCAGGCAGGTGACCTCCACCTCGGTCATCAGCGGGGAGATCGTGCCGCCGGCGAGCACGCCCGGAGCCCGCTCGTCGTTGACCACGTGCAGGGGCACGTTAAGGCTCAGCTTCTGGTCGGCCTGCACGCGCTGGAAGTCCACGTGCAGGGGCTTGGGCTTGTAGGGGTGCATCTGGACCTCGCGCACCAGCACGTCCTGGCGCTCGTTGAGGCCCTCCAGGCTGATCAGGCTGGAGAAGAAGCCCTCGTCGTCCATGAGCTGCATGAGCTCGTTCTCATTGAGGGCCACCATGTGCGGGTCCTTGTCGGCCCCGAAGACGTTGGCCGGGATCATGCCCGCCCGGCGCATCCGCCGGCTGGCCGGGGTGCCCTTCTCAGTCCGTTCCACTACGTTGAGGGAATAGTCCGCCATCGTTGCAAGCCTCGCGCTCTTGGGACGCCTGGATTCTTATTCGGGAAACAGGGAGCTGACCGAATCCTCGCGGTTCACCCGGCGGATGGCCTCCGCCAGCAGCTCGGATATGGTCAGCACCCGGATCTTGTCGCTCGCCGCCGCTTCCGGGCTCAGCGGGATGGTGTCGGTGACCAGCATGGTGTCCAGCCCCGAGCCCTCGATGTTCTCCATGGCCTTGCCCGAGAGCACGGGGTGGGTGACCGCCGCCATCACCGACTTGGCCCCCTTCTCCTTGAGGGCGGTGGCGGCGCGGGAGAGGGTGTTGGCGGTGTCCACCATGTCGTCGACGATGACGCAGTTGCGCCCCTCCACCGAGCCGATGATGTGCATCACCTGGGCCTCGTTGGCCCGCGGCCGGCGCTTGTCGATGATGGCCAGCTCGGCATCCAGCCGCTTGGCCAGGGCCCGCGCCCGCACCACGCCGCCCACGTCGGGGGAGATCACCACCAGGTTCTCCAGGGCCATGCGATTCAGCTCGCCGAGCAGCACCGGGGAGGCGTAGATGTTGTCCACCGGCATGTCGAAGAAGCCCTGGATCTGGTCGGCGTGGAGGTCCATGGTCAGGACCCGATCCGCCCCGGCGGTGGTGATGAGGTCGGCCACCAGCTTGGCCGTGATGGGCGTCCGCCCGTTGGCCCGCCGATCCTGCCGCGCGTACCCGAAGTAGGGCACCACCGCGGTGATGCGCGCCGCCGACGCCCGCTTCAGGGCGTCGAGCATGGCCAGCAGCTCCATGAGCTGGGTGTTGGCGGGCGCGCAGGTCGGCTGGATGACGAAGACGTCGCGGCCCCGGACGTTCTCCAGGAATTCGACGTGGACCTCGCCGTCGCTGAACGAACCGACCTCGGCCTGGCCGAGGGGCACCCCCAGGTGGTGGGCGACCTTCTCCGCCAGGTCCCGATTGGCGTTCCCCGTAAACAGGGCCAGATCGGAATTGGCCATTCAGGGGGACTCCGTCGTTGTCTCGGGCGATGGGTTGACTGGGGTGGAGTACGCGAGGCGGCCCCACGACCGCGGGCGGACCCCTGCCGGGATCCGCCCGCGAACAGAGCTCTTCGCTTCGGGTTTGGCTGGGGCGGCAGGATTCGAACCTGCGAATGCCGGAATCAAAATCCGGTGCCTTACCACTTGGCGACGCCCCAAGCGCTGGAACTGGCTGGCCATCCGCCCGGATCAGCCCTCCCGGTCGGTGGCGAAGGCCCAGTCGGCCAGCGGATGCCGGTTGCGTCCTCGGGCCACGGCCGCCCCCCACGCGGAGGGCACCCGGGCCCGCAGGGCCTCCGCCTGGGCCCGGTCGCTGCACTCCGCGAACGAGCACGCCCCGGATCCCGTCAGGCGTCCGGGCCCCGGGGCGTTCCGGTCCAGCCACTCGCGGATCCGGACCAATTCCGGATGCAGCCTTTCCACCACAGGGGTGAAATCGTTGCCGCATCGTCCCTGCGAAAAGTCCAGTATTGTTACTTCAGGGTGGTCCCGTGTCAAGGCAGGGTCCGCGAAGGCCCGGCGGGTGGAAACCCCCCCGCCAACGGGCCACACCAGGAGGTACCAGGGCTCCGCGAGCTCGCTAACCGGGCTCAGCTGCTCCCCGACCCCTTCGGCCCAGGCCGCGCTGCCGCCGATGAAGACCGGGATGTCGGCGCCCAGCGCGGCCCCCAGCGCGGCCAGCTCGGTCCGGGGCATCCCGCAGCCCCACAGGCGGTTCAGCGCCAGGAGGACGGTGGCCGCGTCGCTGCTGCCGCCTCCCAGCCCGCCCCCCACCGGAAGCCGCTTGTCCACGTGGATGCGGACCCCGCCGGGATGGCCGGAATGCCTGGCCAGCAGGCGGGCGGCGCGGAGGGTCAGATCCTCCTCCTCGGGAATGCCCGGTAGGGAAGCCGCCCGCTCGATCACCGGCTCTGCGGTGGGCGTCAGGCGCAGGGTGTCCCCCCAGTCCAGGAACTGGAACAGGGTCTGGAGGGTGTGCATGCCGTCCGCCCGCCGGCCGGTAATGTGCAAAAACAGGTTCAGCTTGGCGGGGGCGGGCGCCGCCAGGGTCCCCTCCCGGTCCCAATGGGGTTCCCTCAGCCCCACCGGGACCTCCAGGGCCGGGGCCGCGCCCTCGCTCACCCGGTCACTCACCTTTGCACACCCTCCCGCGTTCCTCACGTTCCCCGCAGGTCCCATTGCTCCACCCGCAGGCGCGCCTCCGCGCCCTCGCGCTCCAGGCGAATGTCCCGTGGCAGTCGTATGCCCTCCACCTCCCGGTACTCCCCGTAGGTTACCCGCCAGGGCCCCGAGCGCAGTTCCAACGGCGCCCCCAGGTCATCGAGCACCTCCGGCAGGCGTTCCTCGTCAGCCAGCCCCAGGGCCCACCGCGCCATGGACTCCACGGGCACGCGCCACCCCAGCCGCCGCTGGAGCACCATCCGCGCCGTCGCCCCCCGATAGGTGCGCCCGCGGGAATCCCGGACCTGCATACCCTGGGCGCCATAGCGGACTTCCAGGACCGTCTGCCCGAAGGGGTTGCGCACCTGGAGGCGGTCGGACCGGTCCTGGTGCGTCCAGTGAAGCCGTACCTGCCCCGACTCCTCCGGGCCCTCCACACGCACCCGGGCGACCATCCGCCAGCCATCGGGGGCGGCGAGCGCCTCCGCCCGCTCGCGGTAGGCCGCTGCGGCCCGGTCGCGATCCTCCGCCGGCTGCGGGCCCAGCGCGGCGCAGCCTGCCAGCACCATGGCGAGCCCCACCGCGAGCAGAAGCCCGAGCCTCACTGGCTTTCCTCATCCAGTCGGCGCCTCAGCTCCCGGGCCATGTCGGAGTCCTCCTCCATCAGCTCCAGGGCTCCCCGCCACATCTCCCGGGCCTCCTCCGGGCGCCCCCGGGCCTCCAGGACCTCCCCCAGGTGGACAAGGATCTCGGGGTCTTCCTCCTCGCTCTGTTCCAGGGCTTGCCGGAGATAAGACTCCGCAGTCTCCAGCCGACCGAGGCGAAAATAGGCCCAGCCCAGGCTGTCGAGGATGTAGCCCTGATTCGGCTCCAGCTCGTTGGCGCGCTCCAGGAGACGCAGGGCCTCGCTGAGACGTACGCCCCGGTCCGCCAGGCTGTAGCCGAGGAAGTTATAGGCCCGGGCCTCCTTGGGGTGGTCCTCGATCACCTGGCGAATGTCCGCCTCCATGCCGGCGTAGTCCCCCACCTCCTCCCGGACCAGGGCTCGAGTGTAGCGCAGTTCCTTGTGGTCGGAGTCCTGCTGCAGGCCCTGGGAGGCCACCTCCTCGGCGGCCCGGTACTGGCCGATCTCGGCGAGGATGCGGGCCTCCAGGCGAAAATACTCCGGCTCGTCCGGTCGGACGGTGCGCACCTGACGCACTAACTGCAAGGCCCGCTGGAGGTCGCCCAGCTCTACGGCGGCGGCTGCCTCCTCCATGCGAGCCTGCTCCAGATAGCGGCCGCCACTCACCCGTCCGAAGTAGTCGGCGGCCGCCTCGTAATTTTCCAGCTCCTGGGCCACCTGGCCGAGGTGGAAGAGGGCCTCGTTGTTCCCTGGGTCAAGATCCAGCACACGCTGCAGGGCGCGCCGCGCCCCCTGCCAGTTGCCTTGCTGGGAGCGGGCCAGGCCGAGGCCCATATGCACGCGGGGGTCCTGCATCCCTTCCTCGGACAGCTCCCGGAATGCCTGCTCGGCCTCCTCGGCCTCTCCCCGCGCCAGCAGGCCCTGGCCGTAGCGGAGCCGGGCCTGAACGGCACGGGGGTGCTCATCGATGAAATCCCGCAGGAGACGCAGGCCCTCGCCCACCGAGCGGGTGCGCGCCAGCTCCACAGCCGCCGCCTCCCAGTGGGGTCGCAGCTCCAGGGCCCGTTCCAGCACGTCGGCTGCCTTCTCCCGCTGCTCCAGGCGGGCGAGGAGGTAGCCATAGGCGAGCTGGGCGGCGGCCTTATCCGAATTGTTCTCAGCGGCATCGCGCAGCACACGAACGGCGCTTTCCACGCCGCCCGCCTGCACCAGGCGCTCCCCGGCGCTCAGGTACAGCTCTTCCGCCCGGGGAAACCGGTCCACAAGGACGCCTATGACCTCCACCGCCTCCCCGGGCTCGCCCACCAGCAGTCGCGCCTGGGCCAGAGCCAGCAGTGGCTCGGGCCGCTCGGGGGCTGCCTCGCGCCACTCCCGGGCATAGTCCGCTGCCTTCTCGCCCTTCCGGCCGTGCAAGGCGGCTTCCGTCGCCTGCTCGAAGAGCCCCCCCCGGCCGGTCACCCGGGCGGCCCGGGCGTACCATTCCGCGGCGATATCCAGACGCCCCTCCTGGCGGGCCATCTCGGCGGTCAGGTAGGCGTACATGCCCCGCTGAAAAGGGGAGGCCTCGGCCTTCTCCGGGGGGGAACTGTCCTCCATGGAAGGCTCGGGCGCGACATCCGTGGCAGGTTTTTCGGGAGGCGCGGTCTGGCAGGCAGCCAAGGTGCTCGCCAGGCCACCGACGAGGAGGAGCCGCCCGAGGAGGAAACGGGCTTTCACGCGGGTATCGTCCATTCCGGAATCCGGGAGAGGGATGGTGGCGGGGGACTGAAGACCGAACGGGGTCGCGCCCGCCAAAGCCGGAAAACACCGTGCGGGCCCGCACGGATCGTTCCTGGTCTCTGATTGTCCCATAGGCGAGACAGGGTGTCCAAAGCCCCGCCCCCGATGGGGCCTAACGGTTGCATTCGAAATGGCAATGGCGCAGTATTTCCCGGTTGCCATGCCCCCAATCCAACCGCGGTACGCTGCCCCCCGGCCGGGATGGTTTGGGGAGAAGCGATTCCCCGCGTCGAACGCAGCGTCCAATTGCGTAATCCATGCACCTCCTCGCCATAGGCGTAAACCATAAGACGGCCCCGGTGGCCATCCGCGAGCAGGTTTCCTTCGGCCCGGAAACCCTCCCCGACGCCCTGTTGGACCTCACCCAGCAGCGGGGCGTGCGGGAGGGCGCGATCCTCTCCACCTGCAACCGCACCGAATGCTACTGCGCGGCGACCGACACGGTGGCGGGCCAGGAGGCGGTGATCACTTGGCTGGCCGGCTTCCACGGCCTGACGCCGGAGGAGCTGCGACCCCACCTCTACGCCTACCACGACCGGGAGGCGGTCACCCATCTGTTCCGGGTCTCCGGCAGCCTCGACAGCCTAGTGGTGGGCGAGCCCCAGATCCTCGGCCAGCTCAAGGAGGCCTACCGGTCCGCCTACCACGTGGGCAGCCTGGGCCCCCTGCTCAACCGCGCCTTCCACCACGCCTTCAAGGTGGGCAAACGGGTGCGCAGCGAGACGGACATCGGCGGCCAGGCGGTCTCCGTGAGCTACGCCGCCGTGGAGCTGGCCCGACGCATCTTCGGCGATCTCTCCCGCTCGCGGGTACTGCTCATCGGCGCCGGGGAGACCATTCAGCTGGCCGGCCGCCACCTACGCGAGGCGGGCGTGGCCACCCAGCTGGTGGCCAATCGCACCCTGGAGAACGCCGAGGAGCTGGCCGCCGAGCTGGAGGTCCGCGCCATGCCGCTGGACGCTGTGCCCGAGGTGCTGGGGGAGGTGGACATGGTGATCTCCTCCACCGGGGCCCCCACCCAGGTGGTGGAGCGGGCCTGGCTGGAGCGGGCCCAGAAGCGCCGCAAGCGCCAGGCCATGTTCCTGGTGGACCTGGCGGTGCCCCGGGACCTGCCGGAGGACGCCGAGGAGGTATCCGGCATCTACCTCTATACGGTGGACGACCTGCAAGCGGTTGTGGAGGAGAACCTCCAGGCGCGCCGCCAGGAGGCGGAGCGGGCCGAAGGGATCGTGGAGGCCAACGTGGAGGAGTTTCTCCAGTGGCTGCGCAGCCAGGAGATCGTCCCAACCATCAAGGCCATGCGCGCCAAGGCGGAGGCCATCCGCGAGCAGGAGCTGGAGCGCACCCGCAAGCGCCTCGGTCACGTGCCCGAGGAGATGGAGAGCGCCCTGGAGAAGCTTTCCCAGGCCCTGGTGACCAAGCTCCTGCACGAGCCCACCATGCAGCTGCGCCACTGCAGCGAGAACGGCAACGGCGAGGAGCTGATCGAGGCCACGCATCAGCTCTTCCGGCTGGACGAGGATTCATGAAAGAGGCCATCCGCCACAAGCTGGAGAACGCCCGCAACCGGCTCGACGAGCTGGGGCACATGCTCTCCGACGCCGCCCTCATGGAGAACATCGAGGAGTTCCAGGCGCGCTCCAAGGAGTACGCCGAGCTCGAGCCCATCGTGAAGGCCTTCGGCGAGTACGAGCAGTGGGAGGACGAGGCCGCCCAGAGCCGGGAGATGCTGGAGGACCCCGAGCTCGGCGAGATGGCCCGGGCCGAGCTGGAGGAAGCGGAGGCCAAGCTCACCGAGCTGGAGGACCACCTGCAGCGGCTGCTGCTGCCCAAGGACCCCAACGACGAGAAGAACGTCTTCCTGGAGATTCGCGCCGGTGCCGGCGGCGAGGAGGCCGCCCTGTTCGCCGGCGACCTGCTCAAGATGTACAGCCGCTACGCCGAATCCCGGGGCTGGAAGACGGAGGTCATGTCCGCCAGCGAGAGCGACCGCGGCGGCTTCAAGGAGGTGATCCTCCAGGTGCGGGGGCAGGGCGCTTTCAGCCGGCTCAAGTACGAGTCCGGCGGCCACCGCGTGCAGCGGGTGCCGGAGACGGAGACCCAGGGCCGCATCCACACCTCCGCCTGCACCGTGGCCGTGATGCCCGAGGCGGAGGAGGTGGAGGTGAACATCGACCCCAACGACCTGCGGGTCGACATCTTCCGGGCCTCCGGACCCGGCGGCCAGAGCGTCAACACCACCGACTCGGCGGTGCGCATCACCCACCTGCCCACCGGGGTGGTGGTCTCGTGCCAGGACGAGAAGTCCCAGCACAAGAACAAGGACAAGGCCATGAAGGTGCTGCAGGCGCGCCTCTACGAGGCCGAGCGCCAGCGGGCCGACCAGGAGCGCGCCGACCAGCGCCGCTCCCTGGTGGGCAGCGGCGACCGCTCCGAGCGCATCCGCACCTACAACTTCCCACAGGGCCGGGTCACCGACCACCGCATCAACCTCACCCTCTACCAGCTCGACCAGGTGCTGGAGGGCAATCTGGACCTGATCATCGACCCCCTCATCACCGAGGACCAGGCGGAGCAGCTGGCCCAGCTGGAGGCCTGACGGCCATGGCCGGTGCCTGGACCGTCCGGGCCGTCCTGGAATGGACCGCCGGCCACCTCAACGAGGCCGGCAGCGACACGGGCCGCCTCGA
Source organism: Thiohalorhabdus sp. (assembly GCF_046545655.1). NCBI lineage: Bacteria > Pseudomonadati > Pseudomonadota > Gammaproteobacteria > Thiohalorhabdales > Thiohalorhabdaceae > Thiohalorhabdus > Thiohalorhabdus sp. Next base: position 22,923 of record NZ_JBKGZG010000002.1, read on the forward strand.
CGCCGAGCTGCTCCTGGCCCACGCCCTGGGCGTTGAGCGCCTGCAGCTCTACCTCGACCCCGACCGACCGCTGGATCAGACCGAGCGCGACGCCTACCGCGAGCTGGTGCGCGCCCGCGCCAAGGGGGCCCCGGTGGCCCACCTCCTGGGCGAGCGGGAGTTCTGGTCCCTGCCCTTTCGCGTCACCGCCGACACCCTGATCCCCCGTCCCGACACGGAGGTGGTGGTGGAACGGGCCGTGGAGCACCTGCCCTTGGAAGGGGAGATCCGCGCCCTGGACCTGGGCACCGGCACCGGCTGCATCGCCGCCGCGCTGGCCACCGAACGCCAGGAACTGCGCGTGGACGCCGTGGAGGCCAGTCCGGAGGCGGCCGAGGTGGCCGCCGGAAACGTGGAGCAACTCGGCCTGGGCGAGCGGGTCACGGTCCACACGGGCAGCTGGTTCGCGCCGGTGGCGGGGGAGACCTACCACCTGATCGTCGCCAATCCCCCCTACGTCCCCGAGGCCGATCCGCACCTGGAGGCGGGCGACGTCGCCGCCGAGCCGCGGGAGGCCCTGGCCGCCGGCCCGGAAGGCCTGGACGCCTACCGCGTCCTGGTGCCCGAGGCGCCGGCCCATCTGGAGCCCGGCGGCTGGCTGGTGGTGGAAATCGGCTGGGACCAGGGAAAGGCGGTTGCCGCGCTTTTCGAGGAACACGGCTTCACGGAGGTGGCCGTGCACCGCGATTATGGGGGCCGGGACCGCGTTGTCGAGGGGCGGTGGGCCTCGACGGACTGACCAAAACGGCAAGAAAACACCAAGATCGCCAAGGAACGGCGAAAAGGAAAACGGCCAATTCCTTGGGAGGGCCCGAATGCCCCCTGGCCAAGAATTCGCGCAATATCTATTTTTCTGTTTGTTGCTCGGTGTCCTTGGCGGTTCGTAGCCTGGGCTTCTTGGCGCCTTGGCGCTTTTTGCCGCCGTTGACCCCGGAAGGGACTATCCCATGCCCGAGCTCACCGACGCACAGCTCGACCGCTACGGCCGCCAGATCCTGCTGCCCCGGCTCGGCGTCGAGGGGCAGCAGCGGCTGCTGGGATCCCGGGTGCTCCTGGTCGGCGCCGGCGGCCTCGGCGCGCCCGCGGCCCTCTACCTCGCCGGGGCCGGGGTGGGGGAGCTGACCGTCGCCGACGCCGACGCGGTGGCGGTGTCCAACCTCCACCGTCAGGTGCTGCACACCGAGAGCCGGGTGGGCTGGAACAAGGCGGAGTCGGCGGCGGCCGCCCTCTACGACCTGAACCCGGAGGTGAAGGTGCACCCCCTGGCGGAGCGCCTCGAAGGGGAAGGCCTCGCCGACGCCGTGGCGGCCGCCGACCTGGTGGTGGACGCCAGCGACAACTTCGACACCCGTTACGCGGTCAACGCCGCCTGCCTGCGCCACCGCCGCACCCTGGTCACCGGCGCCGTGATCCGCATGGAGGGGCAGGTGACCGTCTTCCCCTTCGTGGCGGAGGGCGGCCCCTGCTACCGCTGCCTCTACCGCGAGGCCCCCGACGCCGGGGAGACGGAGCGCTGTTCGATGACCGGGGTGCTGGGCCCGGTGGCCGGGCTGATCGGCACCACCATGGCCGCCGAGGCCATCAAGCGCCTGGCCGGCATCGACGAGGGCCTGGCCGGCCGCCTGCTGCTGGTGGACGCCCTCGCCATGGACTTCCGCACCATCCGGCTGGCCCGGGACCCCCAATGCCCGGCGTGCTCCGCCTTCCAGCCCGCCTCCTGACCGACCTCCGGGCCCACGCCGCCGCCCGGCCCGACGAGGAGGTCTGCGGCCTGCTCGCCGGCCACGGCGACACGGTCGACGCCCGCCTGCCCGTGGAGAACGCCCTCCACAGCCCCCAGGCCTACGACATGGAGCCCGCCGCCCTCATCGACGCCATGCGCCGGATCCGGGAGTCCGGCCGGGAGCTGGTGGCCATCTACCACTCCCATCCCCACGGCGAGCCGCGGCCCAGCCCCACGGACGTGGCCGAGAACCGCTACCCGGAGGCGGCGCACGTCATCATCGGCCGGAAGGGGGGCGAGTGGCGGGCGCGGGCGTTCCGGCTGGAAGGGGAGGTCGCCGAGCTGGATCTGGAGGTGGTGCCGGATGCGGCGGGGGGGTAACCGCAGGGGCGCAGCAGGCGCGGAACCCCTCCTTTTTCGAGGTCCCTTTCCGCACCCTCCGCGTCTCCGCCGTTACCAGGACAGGCGCTACTGGAACAGCCCGCCTTCGAGGATGGCCCACTGCGCGGACCACTGATGGGTGGGATCCACCTTGAAATTGGAGCGGGAGTACTGGTTGATGCGGCCGTGCACCACGGCCACCAGGAGGTTGGCGGCGGCCAGGGCGTCCGTGTCCCCGGACAGCTGGGACTCCAGCCGGGCGCGCTTGAGGACATGCTTGAGCTGCGTCTCCAGGCGCTCCAGGAGCTGGTTGACCCGGCTCCTCAGATTGTCCGACTCGCCCTGGATGGCCTCGCCGAGCATGAGGCGCGCCAGCCCCGGGTTCTTGCCGGCGAAGCCGAGCCACAGGCGCAGGATGGACTCGCACTGCTCGCGGGGATCCTCCTCCGCCTCGACGATGCGGTTCACGCGGGAGAACAGGCTCTCCTCGATGAATTCGATGAGGGCCTCGAACATCTGGCTCTTGCTGCCGAAGTGGCGGTACAGCGCCGCCTCGGACACGCCCACCTCCTGGGCCAGCGCCGCAGTGGTCACGCGTCCGTCCGTATTGTTCTCCAGCATGCGCGCGAGGGCCTGAAGGATCTCCTCGCGCCGTTGCCCCTTTCTGGCCAAACCGTTTCCCCTATTTTTGTGTCCGTCCCGCCGTTCCCCGGATCAGGGTCCCCACCCCGGCGTCGGTGAAGACCTCCAGCAGCAGGGCGTGGTCCACGCGCCCGTCGATGATGTGGGCGCTGCCCACGCCCCCGCCGACAGCGTCCAGACAGCAGCGCACCTTGGGGAGCATGCCGCCGGCGATTGTCCCATCGGAAATGTACCCGTTTACCTGCTCCGGGTCGAGCCCTGTCAGCAGCCCGCCGCCGCTGTCCAGGATGCCGGGGACATCGGTGAGCAGGACCAGCTTCTCGGCCGCCAGCTCCTGGGCCAGCCGGCCCGCCACCAGGTCGGCGTTGATGTTGAAGGTCTCGCCCTCGGGCCCCACGCCGATGGGGGCAATGATGGGGATGAAGTCCCCGGTATCCAGGGTCTCCACCACCTCCGGATGGATGGACTCCACCTCGCCCACCAGGCCCACGTCGATGATCTCCGGGGCGTCCGCCTCGGGGCTCTCCCGGGTCACCTGCAGCTTGCGGGCGCGGATCAGGCCGCCGTCCTTGCCGGACAGGCCCACCGCCTTGCCGCCGTGGCGGTTGATGAGGCGGACGATCTCCTTGTTGACGTGGCCGCCGAGCACCATCTCCACCACCTCCATGGTGTCGGCGTCGGTGACCCGCATGCCGGCGATGAACTCGGTCTTGCGGCCCATCTCCTCCAAAGTCTTGCCGATCTGCGGGCCGCCGCCGTGGACGATCACCGGGTTCATGCCCACCAGCTTCATGAGCACCACGTCGCGGGCGAAGCTCTCCTTGAGGCCCTCGTCCACCATGGCGTTGCCACCGTACTTCACCACGATGGTGGAGCCGTGGAAGCGGCGGATGTAGGGCAGGGCCTCGTTGAGGATGTGGGCGGTGTCCGCCGGGGTATAGCCGTTTCGTTCGCTCATAGGATGTAGCGGGACAGGTCTTCGTCGGCGGCCAGGTCGCCCAGGTGCTCGTCCACGTAGGCGGCGTCCACGGTCAGGGTCTGGCCGGAGCGCTCGGCGGCCTCGAAGGAGACCTCCTCGAGCAGCCGCTCCATGACCGTGTGCAGGCGCCGGGCGCCAATGTTCTCGGTGCGCTCGTTCACCTCGAAGGCCACCTCGGCGAGGCGACGCAGGCCGTCGTCGGTGAATTCCAGGTTGACCCCCTCGGTCTCCAGCAGCGCCTGGTGCTGGTGGGTGAGGGCGGCCTGGGGCTCGGTGAGGATGCGCACGAACTCCTCGGTGGCCAGGGCCTCCAGCTCCACCCGGATGGGCAGCCGCCCCTGCAGCTCGGGGATCAGGTCCGAGGGCTTGGACAGGTGGAAGGCCCCGGAGCCGATGAACAGGATGTGGTCGGTGCTCACCATGCCGTGCTTGGTGGACACGGTGGAGCCCTCCACCAGCGGCAGCAGGTCGCGCTGCACGCCCTCCCGGGACACGTCCGGGCTGCCGCCGCCACCCTGCCCGGAGCCGGCCACCTTGTCCAGCTCGTCGATGAACAGGATGCCGTGGTTCTCCACCCGACGGACAGCGCGGTGGCGGATGTCCTCCTCGTCCACCAGCTTGGCCGCCTCCTGGTCGGTGAGGATCTGGAAGGCCTCCTTCACGGTCACCTTGCGGGTCTTGGTGCGCCCGCCGCCCAGGCCCTGGAGCATCTCCTGGAGCTGGCTGCCCATCTCCTCCATGCCCTGGGGCACCATCATCTGCATGCGCGCGCCGCTCTCCTGCACCTCGATCTCCACTTCGCGCTCGTCGAGGCGGCCCTCGCGCAGCATCTTGCGGAATTTCTGGCGGGTGTCGGAGTCCTCCTCGCCCTTGCCGTCGCGGGCGGGCGGCAGCAAGATGTCGAGCAGCGCCTCCTCGGCGGCGTCCTCGGCGCGCCTGCGGACGCCCTCCTTGGCCTCCTCGCGAACCATCTTGATGGCCTGCTCCACCAGGTCGCGGACCATGGACTCCACGTCGCGGCCCATGTAGCCCACCTCGGTGAACTTGGTGGCCTCCACCTTGAGGAAGGGGGCCCCAGCGAGGGTGGCCAGGCGGCGGGCGATCTCGGTCTTGCCCACGCCGGTGGGGCCGATCATGAGGATGTTCTTGGGCGTGATTTCCTGGGCCAGATCGCCGCCCACGCGGTTGCGGCGCCAGCGGTTGCGCAGGGCCACGGCCACCGCCCGCTTGGCCTCCTGCTGGCCGATGATGTATTTGTCCAGCTCCCGGACGATCTCCGGCGGGGTCAGCTCACTCATCGCTCTCCAGGACCTCCACCGTGCGGTTGGCGTTGGTGTAGATACAGATCTCCGCGGCGATATTGAGGCCGTGGTGGACCGCGTCCACCGGTTCCATATCGGTGTGCTCCGTGAGCGCCCGGGCCGCGGCCTGGGCGTAGGGGCCGCCGCTGCCGATGGCGATTAGCCCGCCCTCCGGCTCGATGACGTCGCCGTTGCCCGAGAGGATCAGGCTGGACTCGGCGTCGGCCACGGCCAGCAGGGCCTCCAGGCGGCGCAGGGCGCGGTCCGTGCGCCAGTCCTTGGCCAGCTCCACCGCCGCCCGCTTGAGGTTGCCGCGGTGGGCCTCGAGCTTGCCCTCGAAGCGCTCGAACAGGGTGAAGGCGTCCGCGGTGGAGCCGGCGAAGCCCGCCAGCACCTGCTCCTGGTACATGCGCCGCACCTTGACGGCGTTGGCCTTCATGACGGTGCTGCCGAGGGTCACCTGGCCGTCGCCGCCCATGGCGACGCGGCGGCCCCGGCGCACGGAGAGGATGGTGGTGCCTTCGAAGTCGGCCATGGCTGCCTCTTGCCGTGGGTGGGTGGCGGAAGCCGCGGGAAACCGACCAGTATACCTTCTGGAGGGTTAGTCCTCACTCTCAGCGTCGGAGGTTCCGCGCCGCGCCCGGGGATGGGCGCGGTCGTAGGCGGCGGACAGCTGCTGGATGTCGAGGTGGGTGTAGACCTGGGTGGTGGAGAGGCTGGCGTGGCCGAGGAGCTCCTGGACCGCGCGCAGGTCCCCGGAGCTCTCCAGCAGGTGGCTGGCGCAGCTGTGGCGCAGGGTGTGGGGGGAGGCGGCGCCACCCGAAAGCCGGCGCACCCGCTCCTGCATGGTGCGCACCGCCATGCGGCGGCCGCGGCGGGTGATGAACAGGGCGGCCTCGCCGGCGGCGGCGCGCTCGGCGCGCCAGGGCAGGTAGGCCTCCAGGGCCTCCCGCGCCTTGCGGCCCACCGGCACCACCCGGGTCTTGCCGCCCTTGCCCACCACCCGGGTCTCGCCCGCCGCCCGATCCACCCCGCCCAGGTCCAGGGCGGCGGCCTCTGCCACGCGCAGGCCGCTGGAGTACAGCAGCTCCAGCAGGGCGCGGTCGCGCGCGCCCTCGAAGCCCTCCGGGAAGCGCTGGAGGAGGGCGGCGGCCTGCTCGGGGGCCAGGACGCGCGGCAGCCCGCGCTCCATGCGCGGGGCGGTGGCCTGCTCGGCGGGATTGGCGGTGACCACCCGCTCCCGGATCAGGTAGCGGTAGAAGGTGCGCAGGGCGGACAGGGCACGGTGGATGGAGCGCGCCGTCAGGCCCCGGCGGTGGAGGTCACCCACGAAGCCCCGCACTTGCTGGCGGCTGACGCGGCCCCAATCGGGGTCGGCCTCCCCGAGGAAGACGCGGAAGGCCTCCAGGTCACGGCGGTAGCCGTCCACGGTGCGCGGCGACAGGCCGCGCTCCCCGGCCAGGTGGACCAGGAAGCGGGCCAGAGGATCGCCGGAGTCGTCCGCCCCGCTCACTCCGCCCGCCACCCGGGGCCGGCCAGCAGGACGCCGGCCAGCTCCCCCAGCCGCTCCAGATAGGTGGTGCCCATGCCGGGCACGAACCGCTGCGGGTCGCGGCTGGCCAGGCCCAGCAGGCCGAACAGGCGGGAGCCGTCGCGCAGGGGGACGAGGGCGTGGGACTGGGGGGCCGTCTCGTCGCCGTAGAGGGCGCCGACCGCGGTCCCGTCGCCGGGCTCGCCCAGGGTGATGCGATCCTCGGTAACGAAGCGCTCGCGGATCCAGTCCCGGGAGGCGAGGAACCGGGCGTCCAGCCGACCGGCGAAGCCCTCCCGCTCCACCCGCAGCCCCACGGCGTCCACGCGGAAGTTGTCGCGCACCCCCTCCAGAAGGGTGTGGACCAGCTCGTCGCGGTCCGCGCAGGCCAGGAGGTCCACGGTCAGGCGGTGCAGGTGGGCGGCCAGGCGGTCGTTGTCCCGGGCCATGCCCACCAGGCGCTCCAGCTCCCCCTCCAGGTCGGCGGCCTTGCGCTGCAGGCGCCGGCCACGGGCGTGCTCGAGGGCCACCACGGTGGCCTCGGCGTCCGGGCCGAGGTCCAGCTCTTCCAGCAGCTCGGGGTGGTCGCGAAACAGGCGCGGGTTCTCCCGCAGGAGGCCACGCAGATACTCGACGGGATCTTGCTGATTGGTCTGGGGCATAATCCCTGCTTGGTGCCCGGAAAACGCACGCGTGTCAAGGATGGGGCGCCGATTTGCCTTCCGGGGCCGGGCTTGCAAGAATTGGCGCCTTGACAAGGCCCGCCCGCCGCCCTAGCTTTGCCCCGGCCCCCGGAAACCGGTACCCATGGCGATCGAACAGCTCAAATCCCTCCTTGCCGACGACCTGCAGGCCGTGGACCAGGCGATCCACGGGCTTCTGGACTCGGACATCCCGCTAATCCCCCTGCTCGGCAACTACGTCATCGACAGTGGCGGCAAGCGCCTGCGGCCCATGGTGCTACTGGCCGCCACCCGCATGTTCGGCTACCGGGGCGAGCGCCACCTGAAGCTGGCCGCGGTGATCGAGTTCATCCACACCGCCACCCTCATGCACGACGACGTGGTGGACGACGCCGAGCAGCGCCGCACGCGGCCCACCGCCAACGCCCTGTGGGGGGCCCAGGCCCCGGTGCTGGTGGGCGACTTCCTGTTCGCCCGCTCCTTCGAGGCCATGGTGTCCGACGGCGACATGCGGGTGCTGGAGATCCTCTCCGGGGCCACCCGCGAGCTGGCCGAGGGCGAGGTGCTGCAGCTCGCCAACATGCACGACCCCGAGGTGGACGAGGCCAGCTACCTGCGGGTGGTGACGGCCAAGACCGCCGTGCTGTTCGAGGCGGCCGCCCGCATCGCCGCCGTCGTCAGCGGCCGCCCCGCCGAAGAGGAGGAGCGGATCGCCGCCTACGGCCACCACCTGGGCGTGGCCTTCCAGCTCATCGACGACTGCCTGGACTACAGCGCCACCGCCGAGGCCTGGGGCAAGCAGCTGGGCAACGACCTGGAGGAGGGCAAGCCCACCCTGCCCACCATCCACGCCCTGGCCCACGCCGACCACCAGGGCCGCAACGCCATCCGCCGCGCCCTGGAGGAGGAGGGCGTGGCCCTGCTCGACCCCGTGCGCACCGCCATCGAGCGCACCGGGGCCCTGGAGTACACCGTGCAGTCGGCCCGCGAGCGGATCGAAACCGCCAAGGAGTCCCTGGCCGGTCTGCCGGACACCGAGGAGCGCCGCGCCCTGGAGGCCCTGGCGGACTTCGTGGTCACCCGGGACTTCTGAGGGCCCGGCGCGGTCCAAGCCTTCCAGGAAGCCGGGCCCACCGCGCCCGGGCCATCGCCACCCCCCAACGGACACCAACGCCGGCCCATGATCCTGCGCTTGATCGCCCTCGCCGTCCTGATCTACTTCGCCTACCGGCTCGTCCGGCGGGTCCTGGCCAAGCTCCAACCGCCGCGTCCGGACACTCCCCCCACGTCCGAGTCCCAGCCCGTGGTCCCCTGCAAGGCCTGCGGCACCTTCGTGCCCAAGGACCGCGCCCGTACCGACGACCGGGGCCACTTCTACTGCTCCGACCGCTGCCTCCAGGAGACCCGGGAGCGGGACTGATTCCGACGCCTCTGTCCAGACAGGGACACGCTCCTTGTCCCCCGGGGTGACCAATCTTGTCACCTCGACTCCCGGACCGCCCCGCCAGCCCGCCCGCCGCCGCAAGCAAAACCTTGGCACGCCAATTGCTTACCTGACTGGACGCGGGCCCCGGCCCATTGCTTACGGACAAACCCACAGGAGGAGCACCAATGCTCAAGAAGCTGAGCGCCAAGAAGGGCGAGCAGGGCTTCACGCTCATCGAGCTGATGATCGTGGTGGCCATCATCGGCATCCTCGCCGCCATCGCCATCCCGCAGTTCGCCCAGTACCGCGAGAGCGCCAACAACTCCACGGCGCAGAGCGACGCGCGCAACGCGCTAACCTCCGTCGTGGCAGGCATGTAGCCTCGTCCACCACAGTCCAGAACCAATTTCGATTGACAGGAGCTTGCCATGAAAAAGTCTCTGGCCCTGCTGGCCATGCTCGGCCTTCTCTCGCCCATGACCGCCTTTGGCGAAGAAGGACAATGTGAAGCTGATGGAATTAAAGACCTCGAGGGAGGAGGCACCATAGAATGTTCTGACACTGACCTCGACCTCCTCCGCAGTCCTGTTGACCTGCAGGTCTCCGACGGCACCTACCTGACCGCCGGCGAGACCACCGCGGGTGGTGATATCGCCATAGCCGCTGCCCACGATGGCGGCAACGCCGCTTACGCCGGCGTAACGGGTGGCGGGTCTGTCGAGGAGCACACCGGGAGTGATTTCGATCCCACGGATGGTGTCTCAGCAAAAGAGGCTGCGGCGAATGCCTGGAGCGAGGCCGACTCCTAAGCAGGCCTGCGGCCGCCCCGCAATTGGGGAAGCCGCCAACGGGAAGGGGCCAGGCCCCTTCCTTTTTTGCTTCATGATCCGGCTGCAGCCACTCTCCAGCCATCCAAGGAGCCCGCGTTATCCTGTGCTCCCCGCCGATCCCTTCCGCCTTCCTCTGGCTCATGCTCACCGCCTGGGCCGCCGCGGTTCTCGTGGTGGGGGGGCCGGACTGGCTTTCCGGGGGGTTCGCCACCTACGACAACAAGCGGCTCCTTCTCCTCGCGGTGCTGGCGGGTGGGGGCCTGCTGCTGGCCCTGCACCCAGGGCTGCGCCGGGGGGCCGCATCGGCCTGGGGCGCCCTCCCATTCCCCGCCCGGGGGCTGGTTACGGCCTTTGGCGCGCTGGGCCTCGCCTCCGCCCTGGCCGCCCCCCGGCCGGGGCCGGCCCTGGCCGAATGGGGCCTGGTGCTGGCGCTGGGGTTGTTCGCCGTGGGGACCGCCGTGTCCCTGGGACGCCTCGGCCGGACCGGGGACGGGGTGCTCCTGGCCGCCCTGGGGCTGGGGACGGTGCTGTACATGGGCGATTTCTACGCCGCCTACATGTGGGCTACCTGGGGGCGGGACGTCCCCATTTCCTGGGGATCCCCCTTCCACGATTTCGTCAATGTGCGCTTCTTCAACCAGGTGCAGACCTGGACCCTTCCCCTGCTCACCGTGCTGGCGGTCTGGGCGTATCGCCTCCATCGCGGCCTCGGAGCACTCTTCGGCCTGGCGGCCATCGCGTGGTGGGCCCTGCTGTTCGCCACCGGGGGCCGCGGGGCCCTGGTGGCCCAGGTGCTGGGAGCGGCACTCGCGGCCCTGTTCCTGGGGCGCTCCGCCCGTCCCTGGCTGGCCGCGCACTCGGGCCTGGCGGTCGGCGGCGCCCTGCTCTACGCCCCCCTGTTCCACCACGCCGCCCCGGGGGTCGCCCGGGCTGCGGAGAAGGCGGCCCACGCGGACAGCGCACGCCTCGCCCTGTGGGCGGACGCCCTGGACCTCACGGCCACCCACCCCTGGCTCGGCGTGGGCCCCATGCACTTCGCCAGCGGGGAATCGCAAAGCACCCTGGGGCACCCCCACAACGCGGCGCTGCAAATAGCCGCTGAGTGGGGGCTTCCCGCCGCGCTGTTTCTGGCGGCCGCCCTGATCTGGGGCCTTTGGGCCTGGCTCCGGGCCCGGCGGTCGGCAGGGACTTACGCCGGTTCCCGCCACGCCTTCCTCGTGGCGGGTGTGGCGTGCGCCATTCTGGCGGGGCTGGGCCATGCCATGGTCAGCGGCATTGCCGTCATGCCGGCCAGCCAGTTCCTCGGGGCGGCGATTGTGGGCTGGGCCTGGGGCCTGCATTTGCGGGAACAGCCCCCAGCCCGAGTGAGGCGGGGGTGGTGGCTCCCGGCGACTTCGGCGACTGTCCTCGTGCCGTTGCTGGTTCCGGCCTCCCAGCAGATTCCGGTCCTGGAAACGGCACGCAGCCAGTATTCGCGGGAGGTGGGAAAATTCCACCCCCGTTTCTGGGTTCAGGGGGATCTGGAGCACCCCCCCTGGACGCACCCGTCCGCCGACCTGGCGGAAGGGCCCCGGCAGGGGCCATAATGCCTTCCGCTTTTCCTTGCTTTGGGGGCGTACCAACGTGTACCTGCATTTCCTGAACGGTCTTCGCCTGGGGCTTCGCAGCCGCAGCTTCCTCGGGCTTGCCCTGGTGGGGGTCCTGGCCCTTGGTGGTGCCCTGCTGGCCGCTGAGTTCTCGGGCCGGCAGCCGGCCACCGTGGCTCTGGACGTGGGCATCTCCGCCGTGCGCATCATCGGGGTGCTCCTGGCCCTGTTCTGGGTGCAGGAGCTATTCACCCGGGACACGGAGCAGCGGGTGCTGCACACCGTGCTCAGCTACCCCACCCGCCGCGCCGACTACGTCCTGGGACGCTTCGGCAGCGTGGCCGTCCTGCTGGCCCTGGCGCTGGCTGGGTCCGGGGTCCTGCTCGCCCTGGTGGGCTGGCTGGCCGGGCTGGGCTACAGCCAGCCCACCCCCGTCAGCGCCGGTCTGTCCCTGGTGCCCCTGGGGCTGTACCTCTGGCTGGACCTCCTTACCATCACGGCCTTCGCCTGGCTGCTGACCACTCTGTCCACCACGCCGTTCCTGCCGTTCGCCCTCGGGGCCGCCTTCGCCTGGGCCGCCCGCTCATTGGCGCCCGTGCTGGGCTATCTCGTCGCGGGGCAGGGGGTCATGGAAGACCTCCGCGGGGAGCTGTATCCGGTGCTGAACGGCCTCCTCTGGCTGCTCCCGGACCTCAGCCGTTTGGATCTCCGCCCCGCGGTGCTCTATGGGCAGTGGCCCGACCCCGGCTTCCTGGGGCTGGCGGCCCTGAACACCCTTGGATACATCGCCCTGCTCCTGGGCCTGGCGGTCTGGGGGTTCAACCGGCGGGAGCTGGCCTGAATGGGGTGGCGGAACCGCCCCCGGCCTTCACTAGTCGGGCTGGTTCTGGTGCTGGCAGGGGCGGGCGTGTTCCTCGGGACCTCGCCCCTGCTGAAGCGTATCGGGGCGCAAGAGCCCAAGGCGTGGGACCCGGAGCTCTCCGTGGTGCTCCCCCCCTCCCTGGCCACGGCCATGGCCGGGGGCGACCGGTTCCTGGCCGCAAACCTCCAGGTGATCCGGGGGGCGGTGGTGGCCAACCGGCTGGAAAGCGACACGGAGAAGGCCCTTTTCGCCCGGCTGCTCGCCAACGCCAGCCGCATGAACCCGGCCCACGAGGACGGGTACTACATCGCCCAATCCATCCTGCCCTGGAACGGGTACGTGCAGGCCAACCAGCGCATCCAGAAGGCCGCGGCCGAGGCCAGGTCCTGGGACTGGCTTCCCCTTTTCTTCCGGGCCTTCAACCGGTATTACTTCCTGCGGGAGCCGGGCCCCGCCAGCGCCCTCCTCCGGGACGCGGCCATGCGGGCCCCCGCGGCCAATCGCGAGAAGCTTCTCGCCAGTGCGGTCCGCTGGCGGGCGCTGGGGCGGGAGCCCGGGGAGGCCCTGCGCATCGTGCGGGCGATGGTCGAGGGCACGCCCGAGGGGGACCTCCGGCGCAACCTGCGTGCCCGCCAAACCCAGCTGGAGGGGCTCCTGAAGCTGCGGGATGCGGCCGAGGCCTTCCGCAAGGAGGAGGGCCGGGGACCCCGTTCGCTGAAAGAATTGGTGGGTTATGGCGGGCTCCAGGCCCTCCCCGAGGACCCCTTCAAGGACGGTTACACCCTGAATGATGCCGGGAAGGTGGTGATAACCCCGCCCAAGCCCTTGCGCGAGGAGCCCGGCCTTCCCGAGGGAATGCAATGAACGGAGCGACCATGACAGACCGCGGGGAGGTTCCCTTTCAGGCCCAGGGCATCAGCAAGGTCTTCAAAGAGCGCAACTGGCGCGGGCGAACCCACACCGTGCAGGCGGTTTCCGGCCTGGATTTGGCCCTGGAGCCCGGCGAGGCCTTCGGCCTCATCGGCCCCAACGGCGCCGGCAAAAGCACCACCATCAAGATGCTCATGGGGCTGGTGCGGCCCTCGGCGGGCACCATGCGCCTGAACGGATGTCCGGTGGAGGACCACCGCGCGCGCCAGGGGGTAGGCTTCCTCTCCGAGCATCCCGCCCTCTACCCCCAGCTCACCGCCCTGGAGGTGGTCTCCGGTGCCGCCCGGATTCAGGGCATGGCTCGCGGGGAGGCCCAGGGGGAGGCCGAGCGGCTGCTCGGCGAGATGGGGTTGGCGGGGGTGGCCCGGACCCCGCTGCGCAAATTCTCCAAGGGGATGCAGCAGCGGGCCGCCATCGCCCACGCCCTGGCGGGACGACCCGACCTGCTGGTGGTGGACGAGCCCCTGACCGGGCTGGATCCCATCTGGCGCACCCGCGTGGTGGAACGGCTGATGGCCTTCCGCGATGAAGGAGGGACGGTGCTATTGAGCTCCCACATCCTCGCGGACGTGGAGCGCCTCGCCGACCGCATCGGGATCCTGCACCAGGGCCAACTTCATGCGGTGACCACACCCGCCAGCTTAATCGGCCGGTATGTACAGACTTACGTGATCCGTACCCAGGGAAGGCAGGATCCCGCCGATGAAAGTTTCTGGAAAGAGGGGTCGGACCAGTGGTCGGGGGAGGTGTCCGAGGAAGCCCTTTGGCCCAGCTTGGACCGCCTTCGGGAGCTGGGGCACCAGATCGTGGAGGTGCGCCCGGCGGGAGCGGGCCTGGAGGGGGCCGTCATGCGGTTCCTGGAGGAGGCCGGGGCGAAATGACCGTCACCGGAAGCAGCCAAGTTCTAGGGGTGTTTGGCGACCCCGTGGCCCACAGCCTGTCTCCCCAGATGCATGCACGTTTTGCAGAGGACACAGAGACCGACACCATCTACGTCCCCTTCCACGTGCGTGCCGGACACCTGGAGACGGCCCTGTTCGCCCTCCCGAGCCTGGGCATCCGGGGCGTGAACCTTACCGTCCCCCACAAGGAAGGGGCCTTCCGCCTGCTGTCCGAACCCACCGATGCTGCCTTGGCCATCGGGGCCGTGAATACCGTAGTCGTCGAGGGGGATCGACTGGTCGGCGACAACACCGACGCCGCCGGCTTCCAGGCGGACCTGGAGGCCCAGCTCGGGCATAGCGGCTGGGAGCGGAGCACGGTGGTGGTGCTCGGGGCCGGGGGGGCGGCCCGGGCCGTGGTACACGCCCTTAACGAAGCGGGCGTCCCCGAGATCGTGGTGGCCAACCGCACTCGGGAGAAGGCGGAAGCCCTGGTAGCGGATCTGGCCCCGGGACCGGGCCGCCCGGTAGGTCTGCCTGGCAAAGAACTGGAAGATGCGCTGGGAAATGCGCGCCTGCTGGTGAACACCACCAGCCTTGGACTTCACGGCGAGGACATCCCCGGTTTGTCCCTTGACGCCCTGCCGCCGGAGGCGGGAGTCTACGACCTGATCTACAACCCGGCCCGCACCCCGTTGCTCCGGGAGGCAGAGCGGCGGGGGCTGGCCGTGGCCAACGGGCTGGGCATGCTGGTCCGGCAGGGAGCCGTCAGCTACGCCCGCTGGACCGGCCAGGAGCCGCGGGTGGAGCCGGTACTCCATTGGCTCCAAGGGCAGCTGGGCAACTGATCCGCATTAAGGGGGAGTGGGTACATGGCCGAAGGCAAGCAGGCGGAGAAGCCCAAGCAGGTCGAGTTCCAATGGAAGGGGCGCGACCGCCAGGGCAACACCCAGAAGGGCGAGATCGAGGCGGTCTCGGTGGAGGCGGCCACCGCCGCCCTCCGACGCAAGGGCATCATTCCCGCCCGGGTCAAGAAAAAGCCCCAGCCCCTCTTCCAGAAGAAGCAGAAGATCACCACCCACGACGTGGTGATCATGACCCGCCAGCTCTCCACCATGATCGACGCCGGCCTGCCCCTGGTGGAGGCCTTCAAGCTCATCGCCCAGGGCAGCGAGAACGGCGCCATGCGCAAGGTCATCGAGGAGGTGGCCGACGACATCGCAAGCGGCCAGCCCCTGCAGGATGCTTTGGCCGCCCACCCCCAGGTCTTCGACGAGCTCTACGTGAACATGGTCCGCGCCGGCGAGAAGGGCGGCATTCTGGACACGGTGCTGGACCGCCTGGCCACCTACCTGGAAAAGACCGCGGCGCTCCGGGCCAAGGTCAAGTCGGCCATGTTCTATCCCATTGCCGTGCTTGTGGTGGCCGCCCTCGTGACCGTGGTGCTCCTGGTCTGGGTGATTCCCCAGTTCGAGGACATCTTCACGGGCATGGGCACCTCCCTGCCGGCCCCCACCCAGTTCGTCATCGACCTCTCCAACAGCTTCCAGGCCAACTGGTACTGGATCTTCGGGGGCATCGCGGCCTTTTTCTTCGCCTTCCGGGAGGCCTACCGGCGCTCCGAGCGGTTCCATTACCAGGTGGACAAGCAGGTCCTCAAGCTCCCCATCTTCGGCGACATCGCCTTGAAGGCTTCCATAGCCCGCATGACGCGCACCTTCGCCACCCTCACCGCCGCCGGCGTGCCCATGCTGGAGATCCTGGACACCGTCAGCCGCACCGCCGGCAACCGGGTCATCCAGGAGGCCATGGAAACCACCCAGGACGCGGTGAGCCAGGGCCAGCGCCTCTCGGAGCCCCTGGAGAGCAGCGGGGTGTTCCCCGCCATGGTCACCCAGATGATCGCCATCGGCGAGGAGTCCGGCAACCTGGAGACCATGCTGGCCAAAATCGCCGACTTCTACGAGGCCGAGGTGGACGCCGCCGTGGACGGCCTCACCGACCTGCTCGAGCCCATGATCATGGTCGTCCTGGGCGTGGTGCTGGGCGGCCTGGTGATCTCCATGTACCTGCCGATCTTTAAGATGGGCGAGGTGGTCGGCGAGTAACCCGTACCCATGCCCAGCGGCTGGACTCCTTCCCTGGCCAACCTGCGCCGGTCGGTCCTCTACCGGACCGCTCTCGTGCTCCTGCTGGCCCTGGCCACGTTCCGCTGGGGCACGCTGGCCCCCTTCGAATCGCTCACGATCCGGGACCTGGCTGCCGCCCTGGGCATCGAAGTGGTAGTGGGCCTGTGGGTGCTCCACGGGCTTCGTACCGGTGGGCATCCGATCCGTCTGGCAGCGGCCCTGGTTGTCGGGGACTTCCTGGCGGCCACTCACCTGATCTGGTTCTCCGGCCCCATCGACGGCCCCCTGGTGTTCCTCTACCCCCTGGCGGTGGTCTCCTCCAGCTTCCTGCTCGGACCGGGGGTGTCCTACTACGCCGCGGCGGGGGCCTTCCTGCTCCAGGGAGCGGGCTACCTGCTCCTGGGGGGACCTGAGCCCGACACGGCCATCCGCGCCCTGGCGCTGCAGGGCTTGCTGCTGGTGGCCCTGGCGGCCTTGAGCGACGGCCTGACCACCCGGCTCCTGCGCCACCAGCAGCAGGCCCACCGCCGTGCCCAGGACGTCCACACCCTCACCGCCCTTGCCGAGCAGGTCCTGGACCGCGTGGACAACGGCCTGCTGGTGGTGGAAGACCAGGGCGCAATCCGCTTCGCCAACCCGCAGGCCGACCGCTTCCTGGCCCCGGCCCCCGCCCCCGAGTTGGAGCAGCTGGACATCCGCAGCCCCCGGCTCTTTCGGGCCTTCCGGCGATGGCGTCGGGGCCAGGGCCCGGAAACCGGCGAGCTCCGGGCCGAGCTCCCGGAGGAAGGGCAGGAGGAGGCACATGTCCTGGCCTTCCGGTTCACCCCCCTGGGCTTCCCCGGGCGGCAGACCACCCTGATCAGCCTCTACGACCTCACCGCGGCCCGGCAACGCCAGCGGGCCCAGGAGCTTACCGAGCGCCTCGCCGCCCTGGGGCGGCTGTCCGCCAACCTTGCCCATGAGATCCGGAACCCCTTAAGCTCCATCCAACACGCGGGACAGCTGCTGGCGGAGCAGGGGGCCGACTCCCGCCTGACGGGGATCATCCAGCGGGAGAGCCGGCGACTGGACGAGTGGGTGGAGACCCTGCTCCGCCACCTCCGCCCGCCCAGCGGACAGGCCCGGGAGCTGGAGCTGGCTCCGATCCTGGAGGGAGCGGCCCGCCTGCTAGCCAGTGAGCAGGGCCCGGCCGAGCCGGGCTGCTTTCAGTGGGAGGCCCCCGATGGGCTAACGGTATGCGCCGACGAGGGGCACCTGCAGCAGGTCCTCTGGAACCTGGGAACCAACGCCATCCGGCACGGCGGGGCCACGCCCGACCGTCCGGGGCGCTTCCGGGCCCGGGCCTTGGGGCCCGACCGGGTAAGCGTGGAGGTCCTGGACAGCGGACCGGGGATCCCCGAGCGTCGGCGGGAGACCGTCTTCGAGCCCTTCTACACCACGGCCTCCGAGGGCACGGGGCTGGGCCTTGGGCTGATCCGGGAGCTGGTGGAGGCCAATCACGGTACAATCGCCATCGGCGACCGGCCGGGCGGAGGAGCCTGCGTCGCCGTGGACCTGCCGCGACACTGTTCAAAGGGGGAAACAGGTGAATCCGGTCCTGCTCATAGTGGATGACGAGCCCTCCATCCGGGAGCTCATCGGCCTCACCGTGGAGCCGCTCGGCTTCGAGGTGCGCGAGGCCGGCACACTCGCCGAGGCCCGGGAGGCGCTCGCCGCGGAGGCCCCGGACCTGATCCTCACCGACCTGCGCCTTCCCGACGGCAACGGCATGACCCTGGTGGAGGAGAGCGCTGCCCTGCGCCCGGCGCCGGCGGTGGCTGTGATCACCGCCTACGGCACCCCGGAGAGCGCCGTGGAGGCCATGCGCGCCGGGGCCTACGACTACCTGTCCAAGCCCATCGACACCAACCGCCTGCGCGCCCTGGCCCAGCACGGCCTGCGCCTGACCCAGGCCGTCGGGGCCGAGCCCGAGGAGCTGGACTCGGACCTGGTGGGGCAGAGCGCC
Source organism: Thiohalorhabdus sp. (assembly GCF_046545655.1). Classification (NCBI taxonomy): domain Bacteria; kingdom Pseudomonadati; phylum Pseudomonadota; class Gammaproteobacteria; order Thiohalorhabdales; family Thiohalorhabdaceae; genus Thiohalorhabdus; species Thiohalorhabdus sp. The sequence goes on from NZ_JBKGZG010000002.1 coordinate 40,851, forward strand.
ACCATGGAGTCCGTGCGCGCCCGGGTGGCCCGGGTGGCGCGCAGCGAGGCCCCGGTGCTGATCACCGGTGAGAGCGGCACCGGCAAGGAGCTGGTGGCCCGCTCCATCCACAAGGCCAGCCTCCGCGCCCGCCATCCCTTCGTGCCGGTGAACTGCGCCGCCATCCCCGAGCACCTCATCGAGAGCGAGCTGTTCGGCTACCACAAGGGGGCCTTCACCGGCGCCACCATGAACAAGAAGGGCCTGTTCCAGGAGGCCGAGGGGGGTACCCTGTTCCTGGACGAGGTGGGGGACCTTGGCCTGTCCGTGCAGGCCAACCTGCTGCGCGCCCTCCAGGAGCGCGCCATCCGGCCCCTGGGGGCCACCCGGGAGATCCCGGTGGACGTGCGAATCCTCGCCGCCACCAACAAGGACCTGGAGGAGGAGGTGGAGGCGGGCCGCTTCCGGGAGGATCTGTACTACCGCCTGGACGTGCTGCAGATCCATCTTCCTCCCCTGCGCGAGCACCCGGAGGACATCCCCGAGATCGCCACCGCCCTGCTCGCCCGCCGCTTCCGCCGCCGGGACGACCCGCCGCCGCCCATCCTGAGCCCGGGCGCCCTGGACAAGCTTCGCGCCATGCCCCTGCGCGGCAACGTCCGCGAGCTGGAGAACGTCCTGGAGCGGGCGGTGAGCCTGACCGACGGCGACACCATCCCCGCCGAGAGCATCCAGGGGGGCCGCGAGCGGTCCGCAACGGAGACGGAGCCCGGCGAGGATGCCGACGCGGCCACGGAGCCCCCCCTGGGCGGCGGATTCCAGCTGGACCACCACCTGGCGGAGGTGGAGCGCGGCCTGATCCGCCAGGCCCTGGAGGCCACCGAAGGCAACAAGACCGCCGCCGCCCACCGGCTGGGGGTGAGCCTGCGCTCCCTGCGCTACCGCATCCAGAAGCTGGGGATGGAATGAGCCCCGAAACCGCCATTCTCGTCGCCGCCACCGGCCTGCTGGGCCTGATCGTGGGGAGCTTCCTGAACGTGGTGGCCCACCGCCTGCCCCGCGAGGCCTCCATCGTGCGTCCCGCCTCCGCCTGCCCGCAGTGCGGCCACCGCCTGCGCGCCTGGGAGAACATCCCCCTGCTCAGCTACGCCATCCTGCGCGGCCGCTGCCGGGGCTGCGGGGCCCCCATCTCGGCCGCCTATCCGCTCACCGAGCTGGCCGCGGGTGTCCTTGGCGCGCTGACTGCCTGGGTGGTGGGGCCGGTCTGGACCCTGGGTCCCGCCCTGGTGCTCACCTGGCTCCTGCTGGTCCTGACCCGCATCGACCTGGACCTGCAGCTGCTGCCGAACCGGCTGACCCTGCCCCTGGGCGCCCTGGGGCTCCTGTACGCCCTGGCCGCCGCCTTCCTGGACTTGCCCGCCGTCCCCGCCGACGCCCCGGCGGCCCCGCCGAGCCTGCTGGCCGCCGGTCTGGGCGCCCTGCTCGGCTACGGGCTGCTGTTCCTCGCCGGCTGGACCTACCAGCGCGCTACCGGCCGCGAGGGCCTGGGCGGGGGCGACCTCAAGCTGCTGGGCGCCCTCGGCGCCTGGATCGGGCCCGTGGCGGTGCTGCTCACCTTGTTCCTGGCGGCCCTGATGGGTAGCCTAATCGGTGGCCTGCTGATCCTCCTGCGCGGGGGCGACAGGCACTTGGCCATCCCCTTCGGGCCCTTCCTGGCCGCCGGCGGATGGATCCTGTTCCTCTTGAAGGATGCGATTATCCGATGGTACTTCGCCTTGTCGGGATTGTCGGTCTGACCCTTCTGCCCTGGCTGGCCCAGGCCGGGGAGGTGAGCGTTCACCAGGCCTTGGGGAAGTGGCTCCGCGATGACGGCGTCGCGAGCGCCTCGTACCAGCCGGAGGAGGAGGGGAAGGACGGACGTCCCGCGGACTGGCCCGATTGGCTGCTTCGCCCTCAGGGGGCAGACGCCCTGAACCGCCACCTTTTGGGGCGAGGAATCTTCCCCGAGGCCGCCGGCCTGGGCTGGGAGGAGGACGCCGGGGCCGTGCGCCTCTTCGGCGCCTCCCGGGAGGCTTCGGGCCTGCGGCTGGCGGTGGACCGCGACGGCCAGCACCCGGTGCTGCTGCGGGATGGCGAGGGGGTCACCTGGCGGTTCCGCGATGTCCGCCGACAGAATGGCCGCGCCTCGGGGCTCCCCCAAGAGATCGTGCGCACGGATCCGGACGGGGAGCGCACCGTTTACGTCCTGCGCTGACATGCTCCTCGTTGGGCTCACTGGCGGCATCGGCTCCGGCAAGAGCTCCGTAAGCCGGGTCTTCGCCGAGCTGGGGGCGCATGTCCTCGATGCCGACCGGCTGGCCCGGGAGATGCTCCTCCCCGGCTCGGAAGCCCTGGAGGAGGTGACCTCCGCCCTGGGCCGGGACCTCCTTACGGGGGAGGGGGCCCTGGACCGGGCCCGGCTCGCCGATCGGGTCTTCGCCGACGACGAGGCCCGGTCCACCCTGGAGGCCATCCTCCATCCGCGGATCAACGCTCTGGCCCGGTCGCGGGCCGAGGCCCTGGGCGAGCAATTCCCCGAGGCGGTGGTCCTTTACGACGCCGCCCTGCTGCTGGAATCCGGGGCCCAGGAGATGGTGGATCGGGTGGCGGTGGTGGACGTGGACCCCGAGGTGCAGGTCCAGCGGGCCGTCGCCCGCGGGGACCGGGAGGCCGAGCAGGTGCGCGCCATCATGGACGCCCAGTGGCCCCGGGAGCGGCGGCTCCGATACGCCGACGACCGGATCGACAACAACGGCCCCTGGGCTGAGACCGAGCGGCAGGTGCGGGAGCTCATGGAACGCTACCGCGGCCTGGCCGCTCGGGGGGGCCCGCGGCGGTGAGCGGCCTGGCCCTGGAGGACGTCGCGCACGGCCCGCTGGGCGGCGTACGCCTCGCCCTGGGGCCCGGCGAGGTGGGCTGGGCTCAAGGGCCCACCGGCAGCGGCAAGACCCTGCTCCTGTATCTGGCGGCGGGGCTGGTGATCCCGGAGGAGGGCAGGGTGGCCCTGGACGGCTCGGCCCCCGACCCGGATCGGGTGGCCATGCTCTTCCAGAACCCCGACTACCAGCTCCTCGCCCCGAGCGCCGAGGCGGACGTCGCCCTGAACGCCCGCTCTCCGGAGGACGCGGAGGCAGCGCTGGACCTTGCCGGTTGTCGGCCGTTCCGGGACCGGGCGCCCGAATCCCTCACTCCGGGGCAGCGCCGCCGGGTGGCCCTGGCGGGGGTCCTGGCCGCCGCGCCCGACCTGGCCCTCCTGGACCTGCCCTTCGCCGGCCTGGGCCGGGAGGAGGCCGGGCGGCTCTGGCGCGGCTGCCGGCAGCGCCTGGTGGACGGCGGGGCTGTCGTCCTGGTCGCGGGGGAGCCCCCGGGGGAGGCCGCAAACGATGCCATCTGGGAGGTGGAGCAATGGCTCCGGGCGACGCCGCAGAGCACGTCTACGAATTCCCCCTGAGCGGGACCATGGCCGGCCTCCTGGAGCTGGAGGCCGTGGTCCGGACGCTGGAGGATGCCCGCCGCTGGGAGGTGGCCGCCTTCCGGCACATGGCGGCCGCGCGTCTGGCCGGGTACCTGGGGGAGATCGCCCCCGAGGGCCTGGAAACGGGGCTCATCCTGGAAACCCGGCGCTGGACGGAATACCTGCGGGACCTCGCCGCCCGCCCCGGGGCCGACACCGACAAGGTGGAGCGCCTTCGCAGCGGCCTCGATCGGTTCGCCGACCGCCTGCCCCGGGACTGGCCCGGGTACTTCCAGGCCCTGGAGGAGGATCCCTGGATGGCCGCCTACCGGGCCTCCCTGCGTCCGGATACGGAGCCCGACATCCGGCTGGGGGCCGAGGCCTGGGCGGCCTCGCCGGATGCCGCCGATCGCTTCGACCGCTGGCTGGAGCTGCTCGACCCCGTGCGCACCGGCGGCGAGACCATCCTCCGCCTGCTGCGGGATTCCCTGCAGCGGGAGGAGCTGCGCCTTGGGCCCGAAGGCCACACCCTGGAATGGGAGCATCCGCCCGTCAGCGGGCTGGTGGAGGTGCGAGTGCCCGGCGCGCCGTTCCTGCCCTCCTTCGAGCCCGGCCCCACCGGGGTACGGGTCGGCCTGCACACCGCCGATCGCCTCGTCCCCGCTTCGGAGCCGACGGAGGTGGTCCTGGGCTGGTTTACCCTGTAGCCTCCATTTCCCGATCTTGCACTTGAAGCCCTATCAAGCCTGAGGAATCTTCATGGATATCGGCACCACGCTGACCCACTTCCTCCTGGAGGAGGAACGCAAGTACAACGACGCCTCCGGGGAATTCACCCGGCTGATGAGCGACCTGACCACGGCCATCCGGGCCATCTCCAGCGCGGTGAACCGCGCCGGGATCGAGGATGTGCTCGGCCAGGCCGGGGCCACCAACGTCCAGGGCGAGGAGCAGAAGAAGCTGGACGTGCTCGCCAACACCCTGATCCTCCAGTCCATGGAGGCCATGGGCCACGTGGCGGGCCTGGCCTCCGAGGAGATGGACGAGCCCTACGCCATTCCCGCCGGGTACCCCAAGGGCAAGTACCTGCTGGTCTTCGATCCCTTGGACGGCTCCAGCAACATCGACGTCAACATCAGCGTCGGCACCATCTTCTCCATCCTCAAGGCCCCCCGGCCCGGGGTGGACGCCACCGTGGAGGACTTCCTCCAGGCCGGCGCCGAGCAGGTGGCCGCGGGCTACACCGTCTACGGCGGCAGCACCCAGCTGGTCTACTCCACCGGCAACGGCGTGCACGCCTTCACCCTGGACCCCCACGTGGGCGAGTTCGTCCTCGCCAACCAGGACCTCAAGATCCCCCACGAAACCGCCGAATACGCCATCAACGCCAGCAACCGGCGGTTCTGGGAGCCGGCCATCCAGCAGTACGTGCGGGACTGCGAGGAGGGCAAGGACGGCCCCTGCGGCAAGAACTTCAACATGCGCTGGGTGGGGTCCATGGTGGCCGACTTCCACCGCATCCTCATGCGCGGCGGCGTGTTCCTGTACCCCCGCGACCTGAAAAAGCCCGAGCAGCCCGGCAAGCTTCGCCTGCTCTACGAGGCCAACCCCATGGGCTTCCTGGCCGAGCAGGCGGGCGGCGCCTGCTCCGACGGTGTGCGGCGCATGCTGGACATCCAGCCGGACTCCCTCCACCAGCGGGTACCGGTGGTCATCGGCTCCAAGGAGGAGGTGGAGCGGGTGCGGGAATACTACGAGAAGTACGGAAGCGCCTAGGGAAGGGGACTACCCCGGAAAAGCGAAAGGCCTGCTCCGAGGAGCAGGCCTTTTTCGCGCAAAGGAGGAGTCTCTACCGCGTCGAAACGTTTAGCCGCCGAGGACGACGGAGAAGAAGCTGGTGTACGCCACGGCCACAAGGGCGACCACCACACCGAGGGTGATGCGGGTATGATCCATCGTTCCAGTCTCCTGTAAAACCGACCAATTCAGTCAGGATAATTGGATTGAAACATTAATCTATATTTAATTTCTCCGTTTTTCAAGAACCGGCCGGGCGGTCCTTGTCCCGCTGGCCCTCTTCCCCGCCGTCTTCCGCCCTCTCCCCCTCTTTTTCCCCCTGGCGGTTGAAGGGGATGCGCGGATCGTCGTCGTCGTGGAGGATGCGGTAGGCGGGCCCCTCCAGGTCGTCGAACTGGCCGCTCTTGATGGCCCAGAACAGGGCCGCGAGGGCGAACCCCACCAGCACCAGCACGATGGGAAGCAAGGCGAACAGGGTCTCCATGGCGTTCCTCCCGTCGCTTAGGCGTGGGGGATGGGGGCGGGGGCCCGAGCCGACGCCGCGGCCCGCGCCCGCTGCCGTCCCAGGCCCCGCAGGCGCAGGGCGTTGCCCACCACCATCAGGCTCGAGGCGGGCATGAGGATGGCGGCCATCCAGGGGGCAACCCAGCCCAGGGCCGCCAGCGGGACCACCAGGACGTTGTAACCGAAAGACAGCTGGAGATTCTGCCGGATATTGCGCAGGGCCGCCTCTCCGATGTGGGCCACCTCGGAAAGGCGCTCCAGGCGGTTGGACAGCAGGATGAAGTCCGCCGATGCGCGGGCCGCCTGAACTCCGGCGCCCATGGCGAAGGAGACGTCCGCCCCGGCCAGCACGGGGCCGTCGTTCAGTCCATCGCCCACCACCGCCACCACCTCGCCCTTCTGCTGCCAGGCCCGCACCAGGCCGAGCTTGTCCTCGGGGCGCTGGCGGGCGTGCACCTCCTTGATCCCGGCCTGGCACGCCAGGCTGTCGGCCGCCGCCTCGCTGTCGCCGGTGACCATGCTCACCGCCCAGCCACGCTCCCGCAGTGCCGCCACCGTGGCACGCGCCTCGGGGCGGATCTCGTCGGCGATGCCGAACACGCCCTCCCAGCCCCCCTCGCTGGCGAGCCCCACCACGGTCTCGCCCCGGCCGTCCATGCGGGCGGCCTCCCCGGCGAGCGCCTCCGGCGCAGGACCTGCCTGCTCGGCCACCCACCCGTAGGCGCCCACCCAGTACCGGCGCCCCTCCAGGTATCCGCTCACCCCCCGGCCCGGGAAGTTTTCCAGCCGCTCGCCCGATTCTTCGCGGCCGTCCGCCGCGCCCACCAGGGCCGCGGCCACGGGGTGCTCGGAGGCCCGCTCAAGGGCCGCCGCTCGCTCCAGGGCCCCGGGATCGCCCGACCAGGCGCCGAGCCGAAGCTGGCCCCGGGTCAGGGTGCCCGTCTTGTCGAAGACCACCCGGGTGACCTCGCTAAGGGTCTCCAGGGCCTCTCCGCGGGCGGCCAAGACGCCACGCTTGGCCAGCTCGCCGGTGGCCACCACCAGGGCCGTGGGGGTGGCCAGGGCCAGGGCGCAGGGGCAGGTAACGATGAGCAGGGCGACCACGATCCAGAAGGCCCGCCCCGGATCGTAGGCCCACCAGGCCGCCCCCACCACCGTCGCAGTGGCCAACAGGCCCCAGACGAACCAGCGCGAGGCCCGCTCGGCCTGGCGGGCGATCCGGGGCCGGGCAGCCTGGGCGTCCTCCAGCAGGCGCAGGACCCCGGACATGAAGGTCTCCTCGCCCACCCGCTCCACCTGGATGGTAAGCGGCCCCTCTCCGTTGGTGGTTCCGCCGAGCACGGTCGCTCCCGGGCCGCGGTGCACGGGGGTCTGCTCTCCGGTGAGGGCCGACTCGTTCACGTCCGAGTGGCCCTCGGCCACGGTGCCGTCCACCGGAATGGTCTCTCCCGGGACCACCCGCACCCGATCGCCGCTTTGCAGGTCGCCCACCGGCACCCATTCGGTTTGCCCGTCCGGCGCCAGCCGCCGCGCCATGGTGGGCACCAGCTTGGACAGCTCCTCGTTGGCCTCCGCGGCCCGCTTGCGGGCGTTCATCTCCAGGTAGCGGCTGGTAAGGAGGAAGAGGACGAACATGGCCATGGTCTCGAAGTACACATCCCCCCGCCCGGAGACCGTGGCCCAGGAGGAGGCGGCGAAGGTCAGCCCCAGGGCCAGCGCCACCGGGATGTCCATGCTCCCCTGGCCGCGCCGCACGCTCGACCAGGCCCCCGTGAAGAAAGGCCGGGCGGAATAGGCCACCACCGGCACCGCCAGGGCGAAGGAGATCCAGCGGAAGAATTCCAGGAAGCGCTCGTCGATGGGGTAGAAGTCGGCGGCGTAGATCCCCACCGCGATCATCATGAGCTGCACCGTGCCCATGGCCGCCACGCCGATGCGCTTGAGGAGGTCCCGGCGCTCGCGGGCGATGGCCGCCTCCTGGCGCTCGGGATCGTAGGGGTGGGCGGTGTAGCCGATGGCGGCGATGCGCTGCAGGATCTGGGAGAGGGTGATGCGCTCCGGGTCCCAGCGGACCCGGGCCCTGTGGGTGGTGTAGTTCACCTGCGCATCGAGGATGCCAGGGGTCTGCTGCAGCTGGCGCTCGTTCAGCCAGATGCATGCCGCACAGGTGATCCCCTCCAGGATCAGCGAGGCCTCCCGCGCCTTGCCCTCGTCACGGACGAAGCTGCGCTGCACCTCCTCACGGTCGAGGAGCGCGGCACCGCCCAGCTCTTCCGGGATGGCGTCCTCGGGCCGCTCGGGGAAAGCGGTGCGCTGGCGGTAATAGTCCGCCAGCCCGGCGCGGTCGATGGCCTCGGCCACGGCCCGGCAGCCAGCGCAGCAGAAGGAAGCCTCCTCCCCGGCGACCGTACCCCGCCAGGGATCGCCCGCGGGCACGGGCAGCCCGCAGTGGAAGCATCCCTCCACGGAAGAGGGCACTACAACGCCTCCTCCACCCATAGGAACCTACGCGCGGTGTACTCCTCACCGTCCTCCCGGAGGGTGGTGTAGACCGTCCAGTTTCCGGGCCGTGGCAGCTCCACCCGGCCGAAATAGCTGCCGTCGCCCCGAGCCCCTAGGCGAACCTTGCGGTCAACCCGGGCATTCACGTTGCGCACAAAATGGACGTGGACCTCTCCATCCCGGATGGTGCGGCCCTGGTCGTCCCGCGCGAAGACCTCGATGTCCAGCTCGTTGCCCACCATGGGCAGGCTGTCGATGCTGGTGGCCACCTGCCAGCCCAGCTGCTGCTGCTCCTCCAGTCCGGTCGAATACTCGTTGAACTTCTCGTAGTTCTCGAAGTAGTTGTTCACCACCGAGCCCGGATAGTCGCGCTGGGCCAGATAGACCATGGTGGCGCTGTAGCCCACCACCGTGGTGGCGAAGACGATGGCGGCCAGAATCCACAGCCGCAGTGTGCGTCGGGTCTTTCGGGCCTCCGAGCTCTGCGTCTCGGACTTGGTGCTCATGGGTGCCTAACTCCTGGAGGCTGGTGCGCGCATTCCGCTGTGAGCCCCCTTGGCCGTACGCCTTTCTGCGGGCCCGCGGCCAGGGGGCGCATTCGATCCTGTTAGAGAAGCCGCTCGGGGGCATAGAACAACGCACTGGCCTCGCTGGACTCCGGCTCCCCGTCTCCTGGGTCGTCGCTGCGCACCGCGCGGAAGGTGAAATGGGTGCGGGGATTCTCCAGTCGCTCCGGATCCACCCAGACGTAGGCGCGCACCGTCTGGTTGGCCCCCGAGTCCACGGTAAGCTCCTGGAAGCCCCCCTGGAACTCGTATTCCGCCCCCGCCAAGCCCTCCATGGAGAGCTGGTACCGATGGGACTCCTGGTCCTTGTTGTTCACCCGGAGCTCGTAAACGTTCTTGATCCGGCCGTCCGGCTCCAGAATGTAGTTGGGATTGCGCACCTTGGCCACGTTCAAGTCCATCAGGGACTGGGTGGCAATGCTATAGCCCAGGGCCGCTGTGGCCGCCAACAGGACGCCCGCGTAGCCCAGGATCTTTGGGCGCAGGAAGCGGGTCTTGCCCCCCTCGAGCTCGTTTTCCGAGGTATAGCGGATTAGCCCTTTGGGAAAGCCCTGGCTTTCCATGATCGTGTTGCAGGCATCGATGCACAGGCCGCAGGTGATGCACTGATACTGCTGGCCTTCCCGGATGTCGATGCCGGTGGGACAGACCTTCACGCAGTAGCCGCAATCGATGCAGTCGCCCTTGCCCGCGGCCACACGTTCCTCGTAGGTCTCGCCACGCTTGGGCGGCTGACGCCCCTGGGTGCGCTCCCCCCGATTGGGGTCGTAGGCGACGATCAGGGTGTCCTTGTCGAACATGGCCCCCTGGAACCGGGCGTAGGGACACATGTAGGTGCACACCTGCTCCCGCGCCCAGCCGGCCATGGTGTACGTGGTGGCGGTGAGCAGCCCGGCGGTGAACAGCGCCGGCACCGGGGCCTGGAAGGTCAGGTATTGAGACCATAGCTGGAAGGCATCGGCGAAGTACAGGGTGAAGGTGATCCCCGTGATCAGCGCCACGCCGAGCCACAGGGCGTGCTTGACGCCCTTCTTGATCGCCTTGTCCGCATTGAGGGGCTGCTTGTCCAGCCGGATCCGCCGGCTGCGGCCCCCTTCCACCTTCTCCTCGATCCACAGGAATAGATCGGACCACAGGGTCTGGAAGCAGAAATAGCCGCAGAACACGCGCCCGGCCAGGCTGGTGACGAAGAACAGGGCCACCGCAGCGATGAACAGCAGCCCGGAAAGCCAGATAATGTCCTCGGGGGCCACCCGCAGGCCGAACAGGAAGAACTGCCGGCCTGGTATGTCGAAGAGCACGGCCTGCCGATCGCCCCAGCGAACGTAGGGCAGCAGGAAGTACACCGCATAGGCCACCACCAGGATGGCGGTCTTCATGCGGCGGAAGAAGCCGTGCACCGACTGGGGGTAGACTTTCTCGTGGGCTGCGTAGAGGCCTTCGGTTTGCTCGGCCATGGGCTATCCTCTCGCGGGAAGCTGGCGGGGCATTGGGATCTAAATATAAGTATAATCTAATATAGAAGCCGGGTCACCGCTTTTGACAACGGGCACGGACCGCGATTCCCCGCGCCCCAACGAAACAGGCCGGGCGCATGCCCGGCCTGCCGTTCCGGTTCCACTCCTAGAGGAGGGTCCGAATCACTCGCCCCCGCCCAGGGCGTGGACGTAGGCGGTGAGGATCTTGATCTCGCTCTCGGAGAGCCGGTCCTTCCAGGCGGGCATCTCGCCCTCGCGGCCCTGAGCGATGGTCTCGATCACGGTTTCCTTCTCACCACCGTAGAGCCAAATGGCGTCGGTCAGGTTGGGGGCGCCAAGGGTCTGGTTGCCCTCCGCGTCCTCGCCGTGGCAGGCGTAGCAGGCGGCCTGATCCCCGTGGAAGATCTCCTCGCCCTGCTCGACTTTCTGGGAATCCTGGGCCCATTCCTCACCGGCCAGGTCACCCACATAGGTGGCAACTGCCTCGATATCCTCGTCGGAGAGCTTGTCCTCGTGAGCGGGCATGTAGCCGTTGCGTCCGTTTATGAGGGTCTGCCGGATGTCGGAGTGCGTCCCGCCGTACAGCCAGTCGTTATCCGCCAGATTTGGGTAGTGGCCGACCACCCCCTCCCCGCCCGCGCCGTGGCAAGCGGAGCAGTTGTCCCCGAACAGCACCTTGCCGGAGGAGTTCACGAAGCTCATGAGGTCCTCGTCCTGCGCGATGGCTGCCGGGCTCATCTCGGCGATCTTGTTCAGCGCCTCGTACCGCTCCGGGTACTGCTCCTGCAGGGTCGGCTCAGAGGTGGATTCCTGGAGCTTGGCCCGCTTGGAGTAGTCCAGTACGCCCTGCGTATAGCTCCCGCCCATGGGCCAGGCCGGGTAGAGGACCCAGTAGACCACCGCGAACACCACAGTCGCGTAGAAGACCCACACCCACCACTGGGGCAGCGGGTTGTTGTACTCCGCCAGGTCCCCGTCCCAGGTATGCCCCGTGGTCTGGACCTGTTGCTTTTCATTGCTGGCCATCGTCGGCACTCCCCTTGCGCTCTTCGTCGCTGGACTTTTCCTTGCCCGTTTCCCCGTCCTCGTCATCCAGGGGAATGTACCGATAGCTGTCGAAGCGCTTCTTGCGGTGCTTCCCGGTGAAGACGTAGATGAGGATGCCGCAGAAGGTCAGGAAGAAGATCACCGTGGCGATCTGTCCCGCCGTCTGCATGTCGGTCAGGGCATTGGAGATCCATGCGAACAAATCGGTCATTTTCCTATCCCGCGGGGCGGGGCCGCCGGGGCATTAGAAGCCCCGGGAGCGGCCCTGCTCCGGCTCGCTGTACTCGTCAAAGTCCACCATGGTGCCGAGGACTTGGAGGTAGGCGACGATGGCGTCCATCTCCGTCAGCTTGCTCGGATCGCCGTCGAAATTGCCTTCCTCGGCCTCGGCCTTGAGGGAGTCCTCGGCGTTGGGAATGTGCAGCTGCTCGGCCACATCCTCGCCCCAGCGCTCCACGTTCTTCTCGTACAGCTCGTCCTCGCCCTCCTCCGTGTAGGGGACGCCGACGGCCTTGAGGGCCCGCATGCGAGCCTGCAGCTGGCTGTAATCCAGCTCTTCCATCAGGTGGGGATAGTTGGGCATGACCGACTCGGGGACCACCGAGCGCGGCGCGATCAAGTGCTGAACCTGCCACTCGTTGGAGTACTTGCCGCCCACGCGGGCCAGATCCGGCCCGGTGCGCTTTGAGCCCCACTGGAAGGGATGGGAGTACTTGCTCTCGGCGGCCAGGGAATAATGGCCGTAGCGGATCTCCTCATCCCGGAAGGGCCGGACCTGCTGCGAGTGGCAGAGGTAGCAACCCTCCTTGACGTAGATATCGCGGCCCCGCTGCTCCAGGGGCGTGAAGGGGCGCACCTCCTCCACCTCTTCCACGGTGTCGTCGATGTAGAAGAGCGGAACGATCTCCACCAGCCCCCCGACGCTGACCACGATCAGCGTCAAAATGGTCATCAGGCCAATGTTCTTCTCGATATTTTCGTGTCGCATGTAGCGAGCTCCTTCGCGCCGAAAGGCCGCTTACGCCCGGGCGGTGGCCGGCTGGGCGGCCTTGGCCTGAGCGATGGTCTTATAGCAGTTGTAGGTGAGCAGGATCATGCCGGCGAGGTAGAGGATCCCGCCGAAGGCCCGCATCGCGTAGAAGGGATGCATGGCCTCCACCGACTCCGCGAAGGTGTAGACGAGGTTGCCGTACTCGTCGAAGGCCCGCCACATCAGGCCCTGCAGGATGCCGCTGATCCACATGGCGACGATGTAGAACAGCACGCCCAGGGTCGCCAGCCAAAAGTGCACGTTGGCCAGCCGGGTGCTGTACAGCTCGGTGTTCCACAGGCGCGGGATCAGGTGGTACAGGGAGCCAAAGGTGATCATGCCCACCCAGCCGAGCGCGCCGGAGTGCACGTGCCCCACCGTCCAGTCGGTGTAGTGGGACAGGGCGTTCACGTTCTGCAGCGCCATCATCGGCCCCTCGAAGGTAGACATGCCGTAGAAGGACAGCGCCACCACCATGAACTTGATGATCGGATCGGTGCGCAGCTTCTCCCAGGCCCCGGACAGGGTCATGATGCCGTTGATCATGCCGCCCCAGGAGGGCATCAGCAGCATGATGGAGAAGGTGGCGCCGAGGGTGGACACCCAGTCGGGGAGGGCGGTCCAGTGCAGGTGGTGGGGGCCGGCCCACATGTACAGGAAGATCAGCGCCCAGAAGTGGATGATGGACAGCCGGTAGGAGTACACCGGCCGGCCGGCCTGCTTGGGCACGAAGTAGTACATCATGCCGAGGAAGGCGGCGGTCAGGTAGAAGCCCACGGCGTTATGGCCGTACCACCACTGGGTCATGGCGTCCTGCACCCCGGAGAACAGGGAGTAGGACCACATGGAGTTCCAGGCGATGGGCACCTGGAGGTTGTTGAAGATGTGGAGCAGGGCGGTGGTCACGATGAAGGCGAGATAGAACCAGTTGGCCACGTAGATGTGGGGCTGGCGGCGCTTCATGATGGTGCCGATGAACACCACGAAGTAGGCCACCCACACCAGGGCGATCAAGATGTCCACCGGCCAGGGCATCTCCGCGTACTCGCGGCTCTGCGTGTAGCCGAGGACGTAGCTGATCACCGTCAGGACGATGATGGCCTGCCAGCCCCAGAAGGTGAAGCTGGCCAGCTTGTCACCGAACAACCGCGCCTGGCAGGTGCGCTGCACCACGTAGTAGGAGGTGGCGAACAGAGCCGAGCCGCCGAAGGCGAAGATCACACCGCTGGTGTGCACAGGCCGCAGCCGGTTGAAGTTCAGGAATTCGCTGCTACCCGTGAGCGCGTACATGAGCTCCGGGTACGCCAGCTCGAGGGCGATGAACACCCCCATGAACATGCCTACGATGCCCCAGACCAGCGTCATTACCGCGAATTGGCGTATAACGTGGTAGTTATACTCCTCGTTGACGCCCGTCTGGCCGGCGGTTGCTGCTTGCGCCTGTGCCATGGTCTCCCCTCCGGCTTGTTCTCTTTGGGCTGGAAATACGTCCGTCGGAGCCTTCGCCGACTCCGGTTAGCAAAAACTCACCGTGGAAATGCGGAACAATATCCTACGCGCATGGCCTAATCCAAGGCAATAGATCCGGCATATAAGAATATGCTTTATACGGCGAGATCCCGCAAAAACATTGTGGAATTATAAGCGTAGACCCCCGCCTGTCAAACACTGCCGGAAACAGGGTCGGCGGGGGCCTGAGGCGGGCTTCGGTGGCTCGGATCCTTCAGGCCAGGACGCCGCTCAAGAGGGGGAGGTAGGCGTCGACGAATAGGGCGGCGAACAGGGCCATCAAGTAGAAAATGGAATAGCCGAAGGTAGGCATCGCGTATCGCTCGTCGTCCCCGGTGACCAGCAGGGCCAGCGCCTGACCGAGGAAGCCCGCCCCCAGCCCCATCGCCCCCACCAGGTAGACCCAGCCGCTCATGCCGGTGACGAAGGGCAGCAGCGAGACCAGCACCAGCAGCACCGTGTACAGCAGGAGGTGCAGCCGGGTCAGGGCCACCCCGTGGGTGACCGGAAGCATGGGGATCTCCGCCTCGGCGTAGTCCCGGTAGCGGGCGATGGCCAGAGCCCAGAAGTGGGGCGGGGTCCAGGCGAAGATGATCAGGAACAGCAGCAGGGCGTGGGGGTGGACCTCCCCCGTCACCGCCGCCCAGCCCAGCACCGGGGGCGCCGCGCCCGCCGCGCCGCCGATGACGATGTTCTGGGGCGTGGCCCGCTTCAGGAACACGGTATAGACCACCGCGTAGCCCACCAGGGAGGCAAAGGTCAGCCAGGCCGTCAGGGGGTTCACCAGCCAGATCAGCAGGGCCATTCCGGCCAAGCCCAGCGCGAAGGCGAAGCCGAGGGCCCCCGTCCGGTTCAGATGGCCGGTGGGCAGCGGCCGCCGCTTGGTGCGCGCCATGCGCGCGTCCACTTCCTCGTCCACCACGTGGTTGATGGCCGCGCCGGAAGCTGCGCACAGGGCGATGCCCAGGGTCCCGAACAGGAAGGTCCCCAGCGCCACGGCACCCGGGGAAGCCAGGAACATGCCCACCATGGCAGTGAACACGATCAGGGCCACTACTCGGGGCTTGCAGAGCTCATAGTAATCCCGCCAGTGGGCCCGGACCTGCCCGCCCACCAGGGCCATTTTCGTCGGCGCTTGCGGCATCTCTTCCCCTCCCTACGCGGATTCCAGCCCCGTATGCGCCGCGGGCGCCGGGGCGTTGTCGGGAACGGCGCGGGCCGCCGGACGCAGGACGTGGTTCAGCACCACCACGGAAAGCAGCAGACCCGCGGCCCCCGCGTTGTGCGCCACCGCCACCGCCAGCGGTAGCCCGAGGACCACGTTGGCCACCCCCAGCCCCACCTGGCCCAGGAGCAACAGCCCCACCCCGAGGGCGGCCTTGCGCACCCGCGGGGAGCGGGTCCGCCGCAGCAGGGCGACCACCAGGCCCCCCACGGCCACCAGGGTCACCACCGCCCCGATCCGATGGACCAGATGGACGGTCATGCGGGCCGTGTTGTCGAGGATGCCCCCCTCGTAGTCGACCCCCAGGCCGTGCCACAGGGTGAAGGCGGTGCCGAAATCGGTCTCCGGCCACCACCGCCCCTGGCAGGTGGGGAAGTCCGGACAGGCCAGGGCCGCGTAATTGGCGCTGGTCCACCCCCCCAGAGCGATCTGGACGGCCACCACTCCGAGGGCCGCCAGGGCCCATTTCCGCCAGGGCCCGGGCTCCTCGACGGGAGCCGGGACATTCCCCTGGCGGAGGGCCAGCCACACCAGCAAGGCGAGGGTGGCCATGCCCCCCAGCAGGTGGGCGGTCACCACCAGCGGCTTGAGCAGCCAAGTCACCGTCCACATGCCCAGTAGGGCCTGGAAGACCACCAGGGCCACCAGCGCCGCCGGCAGGCCCACCGCCTGTCCGGGCTCGCGGCGGCGCCGCCAGGCCAGCAGCCCCAGGCCCGCGATCGCAAGGCCCAGCGCCCCGGCGAAATAGCGGTGGACCATCTCCTTCCAGGCCTTGCCCGGCTCCAGGGGCCGCTCGAAGCCGCTCCCCGGACCCACCGCCTCAGGCACCCCGAGCTTGCCGTAGCACCCCGGCCAATCCGGGCATCCCAGGCCGGCGTTGGATAGGCGGACGTACCCGCCAAGCACAACCACCACGAAGGCCAGGCCGGCGGTGAGGAAAGCGAGGAGGGCGAATCGGGATCGCGGGGTCATGGCTATCCGATGGTGGAGTGCTTGAGGAGGGATTCCAGGTCCTTGAGGATCCCCTTGGGCGGCGCCCCGGGCTCGTAGCGCAGCACCAGGTTGGCGTTGGGGTCCACCATGTAGATCCCGGCCGGGGGCTTTTCCCTGTCGCCGGCGTCGAAGGCTTCCAGGGAGGCCCCCGGCGCCAAGCGCCCTACCTTCAGGTTGGGATGCTCCTCGGCCAAGAAGGCCCCTTCCGGGAGGATGCCGTCCCGCGCGATGAAGAGGCGCTGGACCCGGCCGATGTTCTTGCCTTGGGCCTTGTGGGCCTGGCGCATGCCGTAGAGATCCGACCGGCAGTCCGCTCCGCATTGGCCGGAACCGATGTAGACCAGGGTCCACTTGCCCCGGACCGCCTCCAGGCCCAGGCGGTTGCCCTCGGCATCCAGGACCGGCAGCCCCTGCAGGGGCCGGGCCGGATCCACGAGCTGGCCGTGGTGGCCTGTGGCGTTGCCATTGAACCAGTGATCGGCGTTGGCGTAGAGGACCCCCGCGGCGATCACCGGGCCGACGAAGACCAGCAGCAGCAGCCAGAGCTGCGCACGGTTCCTGCCCTCAGGCGCCGGGGTGGTCCCGGTTGGCGACTGGGTCTGCATCACGGGACGTGCTCCATTTCGTGTTCACCACCAGAAAGATCGTGACCAGGGCCGCCGCCAGGGCGAACCACTGGACGGCGTATCCCACATGCCGCTGGGGCCCGAAGGACACCGGGGCTTCCCAGTCCCGCCGGTAGCCGTTGGGCTGGCCCTCTCCCAGCTGGAGGACCCTGCCCATTACCGGATAACCGAGCTGGTCCGCCATGCGCTCCGGGGCCACGTACTGCACCACGCGGGGCCAATCCCCGCTGCCGGTGTCCGGTGGACCCAGACGGAGTCCCACCCCGGGAGCATCCGCCAGGAGGCCCTGCACCCGCTGCGGCTCCTGGGGCACGGTAAGATCCCGAAGGGGCTGCCGGTCCTTGCCCATGGGCACCCAGCCCCGGTTGACCAGTACCGCCCCCTCCCGATCTTCCAGCCGGAGGGGGGTCAGGACCTGGAACCCGGGCCGGCCGTCCCGGATCCGGTTGTCGAGGAGGAACTGCCGCGAGCCGTCGTATCGCCCCTCCGCGGCCACCCGGGAGAACCCTGCCGAATCCTTGCCCTCCTGGGCCCGGGAAAGTGGGCGGGGGGCTCCCTCTTTGGCCGTTTCCCAGCTGGCCAGCAGATCCCGCTTCTGCTCCGCCCGGTCCAGCTGCCAGACACCGAGGGCCAGAAGAATAGGCAGGAGAACCAGGGTCGCCAGCGCCGGGACCGGGCGCGGGCGGAATTCAAGCCGCCCGAGGCGCACGGGGCTCCCCCGGTGTGGTCTCCCTGGGGTGCAGGGGTATACTGGAACCACCTTCAAGCGCCCGCCCAGGAGGCCCCATGCTGGTCAAGGGATTTATCATCGCCATCCTGCTCCTCATCGTGGCCAGCCTCGGCTCCGGGCTGTTCCACCTGCTCCGGGACAATGGCCGGTCCGACCGCACCGTCCGTGCCCTGACCCTGCGGGTGGGGCTCTCCGTGGCGCTGTTCCTCCTGCTCATGCTGGGGTTCGCCACAGGCGTCATCTCGCCCCATCCCGCGGTTCCGCCCCAGTAAGGCCGGGGCCGTACGGCCCTAGAGCCAGTAGACGAAGACGAACAGCCCCAGCCACACCACATCCACGAAGTGCCAGTACCAGGCCGCCGCCTCGAAGGCGAAGTGGTTGTCCTCGGTGAAGTGGCCGGCGATGGCCCGCCCCAGCATAACCAGGAGCATGATGGCCCCCACCGTCACATGCAGACCGTGGAATCCGGTCAGCATGAAGAAGGTGGAGCCGTAGATGCCGCTTTGCAGGGTCAGGTTGAGGTGGGAGTAGGCCTCGCCGTACTCGTAGACCTGAAAGGCCATGAAGAGGAAGCCCAGGGCCACCGTGGCTGCCAGCCCACCGATCTGCTTCCGCCGGTTGCCTTCCTTGATCCCCCAGTGGGCCCAGGTGACCGTGACGCCCGAGGAGAGCAGTATGAGGGTGTTCAGGGCCGGGATCCCCCAGGCCGCCATGGGCTGGAATTCGCCGCCCACGCCGGCGGGCCCGTTCGTGGGCCAGCCCGCCTCGAATCCCTGCCAGAGCAGCTGGTGGGTCCATTGCTCCGGCTCCGCTCCGCCCAGCCAGGGCACCGACAGCACCCGGGCGTAGAACAGGGCGCCGAAGAAGGCGGCGAAGAACATCACCTCCGAGAAGATGAACCAGCCCATGCCCCAGCGGAAGGACATGTCCTCCCGCGCGTGGTACATACCCTGCTGGTTCTCCCGGATCACGGTGCCGAACCATCCCACCATCATCAGGACGGTGATCAGCCCGCCCGCCACCATGAGGGTGGGACCGAAGCTCGCCCCGTTGAGGAGCGAGGCGAATCCGGCCATCAGCACGAACAGTCCTATGGAGCCGACGATCGGCCAGTGGCTCTGATGCGGAACGTAGTACCCGCCGTGTGCTTCACTCATTAGCCATCCCTTTCCTGGAGCCTGCCCGGTTTGGCTGGGGGCCGGGGCCGTTCCCAGCTCAATCCAGCCCCATGCTCAGAAAGAAGGCCACGTAGATGGCCAGGGCCAGGCCCGCCAGCACCAGGGCGGTGCGGACGGCGGCCCGTTTGCGCTTCCGGAGCTCTTCGTCGTTGTGGGCCATGCTTGCGCTCATGGGGTCGTCCTTATCGATTGCCGGATTCACTTCACTTCCGGCGCTTCCTCGAAGGTGTGGTAGGGCGCCGGGGAGGGCACGGTCCATTCCAAACCGCGCGCGCCTTCCCAGACCTTGGCCTTCGCCTGCTCACCGCCGCGCACGGTGCGCCAGACGATGTACCCGAACAGCACCTGGGAGAGGCCGAAGCCGAAGGCGCCGATGGTGGAAACCTGGTTCCACTCCGTGAACTGCATGGCGTAATCCGGGATCCGCCGCGGCATACCGGCCAGGCCCACGAAGTGCTGCGGGAAGAAGAGCAGGTTGACGAAGATGGCCGACAGCCAGAAGTGCCACTTGCCGAGGGTTTCGTTGTACATGTGGCCGGTCCACTTGGGCAGCCAGTAGTAGACCCCGCCGATGATGGCGAACAGGGCGCCCGGCACCAGCACGTAGTGGAAGTGGGCTACCACGAAGTAGGTGTCGTGGTACTGGAAGTCCGCCGGCGTGATGGCGAGCATGAGCCCGGAGAAGCCGCCGATGGTAAACAGGATCACGAAGGCCACGGCGAACAGCATGGGGGTCTCGAAGGTCATGGAGCCCCGGTACATGGTGGCCACCCAGTTGAACACCTTCACGCCCGTGGGCACGGCGATGAGCATGGTGGCGTACATGAAGAACAGCTGGCCCGCTAGCGGCATGCCCACCGTGAACATGTGGTGGGCCCAGACGATGAAGGAGAGGAAGGCGATGGACGCCGTGGCATACACCATGGAGGTGTAGCCGAACAGCGGCTTGCGGGCGAAGGTGGGGATGATCTGCGACACGATGCCGAAGGCCGGCAGGATCATGATGTAGACCTCGGGATGCCCGAAGAACCAGAAGATGTGCTGGTACATCACCGGGTCCCCGCCGCCCGCGGCGTTGAAGAAGCTGGTGCCGAAGAACTTGTCGGTGAGCAGCATGGTCACCGCTCCCGCCAGCACCGGCATGGCCGCGATCAGCAGGAAGGCGGTGATCAGCCAGGTCCAGACGAACAGCGGCATCTTCATCAGGGTCATGCCGGGGGCGCGCAGGTTGAGGATGGTGGCGATGATATTGATCGCCCCCATGATCGACGACAGCCCCATCAGATGGATGGACAGGATCAGGAAGGGGAAGGCGTCTCCGGTCTGCAGCACCAGGGGCGGGTAGATGGTCCAGCCCGAGGCCGGCGCCCCGCCTTCCATGAACAGCGTGGCCAGCAGCAGCAGGAAGGCGAAGGGCAGGATCCAGAAGGACAGGTTGTTCATGCGCGGCAGGGCCATGTCGGGCGCCCCCACCATCAGGGGAACCTGCCAGTTGGCCAGGCCCACGAAGGCCGGCATGATCGCCCCGAAGATCATGATCAGCCCGTGCATGGTGGTCATCTGGTTGAAGAACATGGGATCCACCACCTGCATGCCCGGCTGGAACAGCTCGGTGCGGATCACCAGGGCCATCACGCCGCCCACCAGCAGCATGAGGAAGGAGGTCACCAGGTAAAGGGTGCCAATGTCCTTGTGGTTGGTGGTGAACACCCACCGCAGGATCCCGCTCGGTGGACCGTGATGGGTTCCGTGCTCCACTGCCTCGCTCATGATCGAAAACCTCCCTGCGCAGCCGCTTCCGGCCACGTTCATCCGCCTGTGATCAGTTCTCCGCCTGGGCCACCTGCTCCTGGGAACCGGCCTTGGCCTGGTCGCTTTCCTGCTTCCGCTCCTCCAGCCACTGCCGGTACTCCTCCGGCGTCTTGGCCTCTATCACCACCGGCATGAAGGCGTGGCCCCGCCCGCATAGCTCGGTGCACTGTCCCCGGTAGACGCCGGGCTCGTCGATCCGGGTCCACATCTCGTTGACGAAGCCGGGAATGGCGTCCTTCTTCATGCCCAGGTCCGGCACCCACCAGGAGTGGATCACGTCCTCGGCGGTGATCAGGAAGTGAATCTTGGTGTCGGTGGGCACCACCAGCCGGTTGTCCACCTCCAGGAGATAATCCTCGGACTTGGTGGCCTCGTTCTGGATCTCGTCCACCGGGGTGGTGAGGTTGCTGTAGAAGTCCACCCCCTCGTCCATGTACTCGTAGTGCCAGTTCCACTGGTAGCCCGTGACCTTCACCGTCATGTCCGAGCCGGAGGCGTCCTCCATATCGATGAGAGTCCCGGTGGCGGGGATGGCCATGCCCACGAGGATGAGGAAGGGAATGATCGTCCAGATGATCTCCACCGTTGTGCTCTCGTGGAACTGGGCGGCCTCGGCCCCCTTCCGCTTCCGAAAGCGGATGATCGAATAGATCATGGTCCCGAAGACCACGATGCCAATGGCCACGCAGATCCACAGGATCAGCATGTGCAGGTTGTAGACCTCGCCACTCAGGGGGGTGACCCCCGTCGGCATGTTGAGGGCGTCCCACCCGGCCGTCGCCGGTCCGGAGGCCAGCAGCGGCAGGGCCGCCGCCAGCCGGATCCCCAGCCGTCCGATTCCGCGTATCTTGAACATGCGTCCTCCCCACTCCGATGGATGCTATTCCTGCGCGGCTTCCCCTTCCTTACCGCTACCGTGGGCCCCTGTCTTTCGGGTCCGACCGGATCGCCCGGACAAGATCCCGCGCCAGGCGCTCCCGCTCCTCATCGGTAAGAAAGGCCCCGATCTCCGTTTGCCGCCCGTAGGCCCGCAGGAATAGGTGATTGGTTCCCAGCCTTTTCTCCGCGGGCTCGAGGACCACCTGCACCCAGCTGCGCGGGAACTCGGTGCGCTCCTCGGGGCCCCGCCGTCCCCGCTCCACGGCCACCTGGTCCTCCGTCAGCCAGACCACCTCGATCCGGTTGGTCCGCAGCAGCACCAGGTAGAAACAGACCCCTACCGCCACCAGCGCCACTGCCGTGAAAGGCAGGATCAGCCACGCCCCGAGCCAGGCAAGAGGAAGCGCCACCGCGGCGCTGGCCAGGGCCTGAAGCCCGAAATACCGCTTGGCGCCCCGCCAGGAGAGGGAACGGTTGGGTCGAATGACGAATCGCTGGGCCTCGGGTCCCGAACTATGCTCGCCTTCGCCCACGGAGGTTCTCCCGTTCCCGGCATTGCGGAGGCCCTCTTCCCCTTCATTTGAAACGATCCTAACTCAGCTGTCCACACAAAACAAAACAATAATAAAACTTTTAATTAGTCAAAAGCTAAAGAGTAAATTAACGCGATTTGAATATTAGAAACAACTAACTTTCCTGATACCGCCTGTCCGCTCCCAAATGCGTGCGGTTTTTCAAATCGCCACATCTACAAATCGTACGAGCAAATAGGGATTAACTGTATTGACGGTTTTTCAGGGGGACAATGTAAGGGTTTTCCCTAATAAAGTCCGGCAATGCAAAGCACGGTCCGCTTTTGTTCAAAAAAAGGAGGGGAGGTCGGAGCCGGCCCTTTCCGGAGCCGAAAGGGGGTCGGAAGGTACCGCGCACGGGACCGGGTGAGCGTACCCGGCCCGGTTCCCGGTCTAGGCGGGCAGGAGGGAGGGATGACTGACCAAGTACGGCAAGGCGGTGGTGGAGGCGCCCGGTTCGGGAGGGAGGGATGCGGCCGGGCGCGATGCCCGGCCCTGGCGGGCCGGAATCAGCCCGGGGCGTTCTCCAGCGCCTGGGCATAGACCCCGCGAATGGCGGCGGCAACGGCCCGCCAGTCGAACACCTCGCGGGCCTTGCGCCGGGCCTGCTCCCCCATCCGGGCCAGACGTTGCCCGTCCCCGAGCAGTTCGCCCAGGGCGCGCCCGAACTCCTCGGCGTCGGAGGGATCCACCAGGTCCCCCTCCTGGCCCGGGTCGATGATCTCCGGGGGCCCGCCGTTGCGCGTGGCCAGCACCGGGGTGCCGCAGGCCATGGCCTCCACCGCCACCAGGCCGAAGGGCTCGTAGGGGGAGGGCAGGACGAAGAGGTCGGCGGCGGTGTAGTGGGCCAGGAGCTCGTCGAAGGACAGGTGCGGGAAAAGGATCACGCGGTCCGCCAGGCCGTGGCGGGCGATCCGCTCCTCCATGGTCGCCCGCACAGCGCGCTCGTTGTCGTCCAGCTCCTCGCCCCCGGCGGGCAGGAGGAAGCGGGCCCGGATGCCGCGCTCCGCCAGCCGCCGGGTGGCCTCGGGGATGGCGTCCAGGAGGAGCTCGTAGCCCTTGCGCGGGTCCAGCCGTCCGGTGGTGAACACCAGACGCTCGTCCTCGGCGAGCCCCAGCCTCTTGCGCAGGGCCGCCGGGTCCCCGGTGGGCCGGTAGGCCTCGGTATTCACGCCGGCGGGCACCACCGCCACCTTGGCGGGGTCCACGCCGTAGCGCCGCTCCAGGACGCCCTTCTCCATCTCGGTGAGGGCGATGATGCGGTCGGCGGCGGCCATGACGCGGTGCTCATTGGCGATGCGCAGGGCGTAGTTGAGGCTCCCGTCCTCCGGCACCCGGTCGCGCTTCTCCCGGCCCAGGGAGTGGGAGGTGAAGATCAGGGGACGCCCCGTGCGCAGGCTTGCCATGAGCGCGGCAGCCCCGCCGTCCCAGTAGTGCCCGTGAAAGACCTTGGCACCATCCAGCCAGCCTCCGTCGCGCCGCCACATCTCCTCCAGGAAGGCGGGGAGCACCGGAGCCATGTCCTCCTTGCGCACGAACTCCCCGCCGTGGGCGTCGACGCGCAGGGCCTCGGCGTTGGCCGCGATCTCCCGCCGGGGCTCCTTTCCGCCCCAGCGCCGGGTGTAGACCCGCACTGCATCCCCGGCCTCCCCCAGGGTGGCCGCCAGGCGGTGCTCGTAGACGCACTGGCCGCCGGAGTCCGGCTCCCCCGGCTCGGCCAGGGGGTCGCTGTGCGGGCTTACGAAGGCGATCTTCATGGGCTCAGGGCTCCTTCCAGCCGTAGTGGGCCATGCCCTCCAGGATGCCGGCGGTATAGGGGCGCCGGGCGAAGTAGATGCGCGCCCCCGGATGGCGGGCCTGCTCGGCGCGCAGGTGCGCGCGCACCGCCTCCGTGGCGTTGCCCACCAGGATCCCGCACACCCCAGAGAGGAGGGCGTCGGCGTCGTTGCCGCTGTCCCCGGCGAACAGGGTCCGGTCGCGGTCCAGCTCCAGGTGGCGGCGCAGGAAGTCCAGGGCGTTGGCCTTGCCGGAGCCGGGGGCCAGGAAGTCCACCAGCCCCAGCCCCTCCGTCTCGTCGTAGGAGACCACCACCCGGGCCGCCAGGCTTTCCTCCCGCAGCCCCGCCTCCAGCCGCCCCTGCAGGGCCGTGGCATCGGGCTCCCGGTCCAGGTAGAAGCTCACCTTGAGCGGCGACTGCTTGGCGGCCTCCTGCAACCGGGCCCCGGGCAGGGCTTCCAGGGCCCAGTCCCGCACCGCCCCGGCGTCGAAGCCCCGCTCCAGGGCCTTCTCCCAGGCGGGCAGGGGATGGGCCTGCCCCGCGGCGTAGATCTCGGTGCCCACGTTGCACACCAGCCAGTCCGGCTCGGAGAGCCGGAAGCCGGCCATCACCTCCCGAGCCAGGGCGTGGTGCCGTCCGGTGACGTAGGCGAGCTGGCGGGGATGGCGGGCGGCGGCCCAGTCCCGGAACCGGTCCAGGGCCCCCGGCTCCGCCTCCTGGAGCCCGTTGGGAAGCAAAGTGCGGTCCATGTCCGTGGCCAGCAGGCCGACCGCCATGGGCTAGCCCTCCGTCCTTTTGGGGTTGGGGACCCCACCGGCGGAGATCCCGGAGCGGGGATCGCCAGCCGCGCTCATCCAGCCTCCCGGATCATGCGCACCAGGTTGCGCCGAGTGCGCTCCAGGCGCTCCTGGACCTCCGCCTCGTTGTCCCCCTCCACGTACACCCGCAGCACGGGCTCGCTGCTGGCGGGCACCACATAGGTCCAGCCGCCTTCGGGGTGGCGCACTTTCACGCCGTCGGAGACCCCCTCCAGGTGGTCGGCGTATTCTTCGGTGAGGTGGCGCATGACCCAGCCCATGTCCCGCCAGGGACACTCCACGTCGATGGCGCCCGTGTGGCTGTCGTGAAGGTAGGCGGCCAGGTCCGCCAGGTCGGTGGTGTGGCGGGCGAGGAAGTCGAGCAGGCGGAAGAAGGCCGGCACCGCCGCCATGCCCAGGTAGAAGTGCTCGAAGTCCAGCCAGCGGTAGGGGCGCGGCCCCCGGTTCTCCGTGATGGTCTCGGCCAGGCCCAGCCGGCGCTCGCGCACCTCGAAGCCCTGAGCCGCGGCCAGGTCCCGGATGGCGTCGGGGGCCTGCGGCGGCAGGAAGACCGTGCCCCGCTCCTGTTCCGGGGGCGGGCCGTCGAGGAGGTAGGCCAGGGTGAGGAGGTGGTTGGCGGCGTTGGGGTCGTAGAGGTGGCCGTACTCGTCCAGCAGCCACATGCTGCGGGCGTCGGCGGAGAGGTAGAGGCCGATGCGGCGGTGCTCGCCGCCCAGGGCGTAGATCTCCCGCAGGCGCTGGCCGGGATCCTCGGTATCCCGCCCCTGGGGGCCGGTCTCCCCGGAGACGGTGACCGCCTCGGTCTGGATCTCGTCGAGCAGGATGTCGAGGACCCGGGTGCTCCAGCGGTTGCGGGACAGCACCGCGAGCTTGGGCTCCATGGCCACCAGGGCCTGGCGATCCAGCTCGGCCATGAGCTCGCTGACGTAGCGGGCCTCGTGGTCGCCGGTGGAGAGCAGCCGGCCCACGTGGTCGGCGTCCACCTTGGGGAAGTCGGCCCGCCGGTAGGTGGCCTCCACCTTGCGCCGGGCCTTGCGGGGCAGGGGATGGCCGTTGCGGTCGTAGAGCTCGATCACCGCCACCTGGGCGTGCTCCGGGCCCTGGCGCACGAAGGCCCCGCCCTCGAACTCGATGTTGCGGGCCACGGCGAAGCGGGTGATGGCGTGGCTGGAGACCCCCAGCGGCTCCACCTCGATGCCCACGGAGAGCAGCCCGGAGACGAACGCCTTCTCCAGCACGTGGGAGAAGGCGTGGGAGCCGTGGCCCACCACCACGCGCTGGCTGCGCCCCAGCCAGCTGCCGAAGGCCTTGCCGATGCGGGCGGCGGTCTCCGGGGTCAGGCGGAGGTTGGCCAGGCCGGCCACGCCGTACTCGCTGAACAGGGCGGGGCGGCCCACGGACTCCCAGACCACGTTCTGGTCGATGAGGCTGTCGGCCTCCACCTCCAGGTGCGGCCAGACCCGCACGTCCGCCTCGATGGAGACCCGCCGGCCCAGGTGGACGTCGTCGCCGAGCACGGCGCCCTGCTCCACCTCCACTTCCTGCTCCAGAAGGACGCGATTGCCGCAGAAGGAGCCGCGCACCTCCGCGTGCTCGCCCACGTAGGAGGAATCCAGCAGGATGGAGCGGCGGATCCGCGCCCCCGAGTCCACCTCCGAGTGACGCCCCACCACGGCGTAGGGGCCCACCACCGAGCCGCCGCGAAGGATGGCGTCCCGGCCAATCCACGCGGGCCCCTGCAGGGTGCAGCCGTCCTCCACGTGGGCGGTGCCCTCCACGTAGACCTTGGGCCGGATCTCCTCGCCGGGGATGGGCAGGTCCACCAGGCCCTCCAGCAGGTCCCAGGTGGACTGGGCGAGCTGGTCCACGTTGCCGATGTCGTTCCAGTAGCCCTTGGCCACGTGGCCCCACAGGGGCTCGCCTCGCTCCAGCAGGGCGGGGAAGAGGTCGTGGGAGAAATCGAACTCGGCGCCGGCGGGGATGTCCTCCAGGACGCGGGGATCCATCACGTAGATCCCGGTGTTCACCGTGTCGGTGAACACCTCCGAGGGTCCGGGCTTCTCCTGGAAGCGCTGCACCCGGCCGTCCTCGTCGGTCACCACAATGCCGAACTCGCTGGGATCCTGGACGCGGGCCAGGCAGAAGGTAACCAGCGCCTCGCTGCGCCGGTGGAAGTCCATGAGGGCGGGCAGATCGTAGTCCATCAGGGCATCGCCGCTGATGATCAGGAAGGGCTCGTCGAGGAAGTGGGCGCCGTTCTTTACCGAGCCGGCGGTGCCCAGCGGCTGCTCCTCGATGGCGTACTCGATGTTCACGCCCCAGTCGGCGCCGTCGCCGAAGTAGTCCTGGATGAGGTTGGGCCGGTAGTGGAGGGTGACGAGGATGTCGGTGATCCCGGCGTCGCGTACGGCCTCCAGGATGTACTCCATCATGGGCCGGCCCAGGATCGGGATCATCGGCTTGGGCATGCCTTCGGTGAGCGGGCGGAGGCGGGACCCCTGTCCGCCCGCCATGATCACTGCCTTCATTACCTCCCCCTGGTTGGCGGTGGGCTCGCGAACCTCCTATCCTTGTAGCATTCCCTTACACCCGTGCCTACCGCGTTCCCGACGCCCGTCCGATCTGGTCCAGGCCGATGCGGGCGGTGCCGGAGGCATCGGCGGCCACCCCGGCGCGCTCCGGGCGCCAGGCGTGGCCGTACACCACCTCGAAGCGCGCGGGCAAAAGACCGTCCTCCCGGGGGAGCGCCGCCTCCAGTGCGGCCAGCCGCCGGGGCGTGAGCAGGCCACGCGGCCGGTTGGCCAGGAGCGCCCCGCTGGCGGTGGCGCGGCCGTCGGCCAGCAGGGTCCGGAGGTCCGGGTAGGTAACGGTGAGGGTCTCGTTCTCCATCACCACCCCCTCGAAGCCGGTCCGCGATAGGGCATCGCCCACATCGTGCATGTCCAGGAACACCGGCATGTCTGGGGCGCGGGAGTAGCCGGCGGGCAGGGCGGCGCGCAGCTCGGCGAGGGTGTCGGGGCCCAGGGAGGAGAACAGCACCAGGCCTTCGGGCGCCAGGACCCGATGCAGCTCGCCGAGCACGGCGTCCAGATCGTTGGCCCAGGGCAGGCCGAGGTTGGACCAGACCAGATCGAAGGTTCCGGCGGGAAAGGGCAGGGCCCCGCTCCAGGCGGCGCAGAAGCGCTGGCGCCGGTGCCAGCCGCGGCGCTTGCGTGCCTGCCGGACCATGGCGGGGGCGGGGTCCACTTGCACCTTTTCCGCCTTGGGAAAGCGCTTGGAAAGCGCCCGCCCCCCGGCCCCGCCGCGGGCGTCCACCACGAGGATGCGGGCGGGATCCACCCGCATGAGCTGCAGGCGCTCCAGCAGCCGCCCCTCCACCTCGTGGGCCAGCAGGGCGGCCCGGTCAAAGGTGGGGGCGGCGCGACGCAGGGCGCGGCGCAGCGCCGCAGGGTCCACCGCGAGCATGGGTTCCGCGTCGGCGGTTGAGGTAGGGGGCATAAGCGCGTCTCGGGCCATTACGGGATATAGATGGGGGCCCCCAATGGCCCGTTCAACCCCCGGAACGCCAAGGGCCCGGCTGCCGCCGGGCCCTCCACCGAGGCTGATTCGCCGACCGGGGTCGTCAGGCGGCCTCGGTATCCAGGGAGACAGTCTCGCTATCCAGGTCGGCCTGCCAGATCTCCCACAGGTCCCGGATGCCCATCACCATGATGATCCCCACCACCAGGGCGGGGATGGGCAGCAGGTAGGCCATGCTAACCTTCTGCAGGAAGCCCACCGTCATCAGGCCCGCGCCAGCGGCGCCGTAGAACTGGTAGCCAGCCCGTCGGGTATGGCGGGCCACCAGACTGTGGGGATCCTCGGCAAAGAAGGAGTACAGGGCCATGGAGGCGCCGAACCAGAGGATGGAGGGCAGGATCAGGGCCACCGAGAGCACGGTGCTCAGCAGCCCGGAATCCACGAAGTAGGCCACCCCGGCGCCGACGGCCGCCACCATGCAGACCAGGTTGCCAATGTGGAACAGGGCCGCCCGGAAGCGAATCCGGGAGGAGGACATGAACTGGACATCGTCGCGACTCGCCTGGTCCATCGGACTACCCCCAAGCAGTAAAAGGCGATCAAGAGTATAACGGATTTCTAACGTTAATAAAGTTGGAATTTTAATGCAACTTAAAGTTCCCGGTTCCGGTCTCCCGCCCCGCCTTCGCGATCTTGTGGACCTGCTCTACCCGGTGCACTGCTTGGTCTGCGGGGAGGGGGTGCCCGGGCCGGTCCGGCTGTGCCCGGCCTGCCGGGGCGGGCTGCCGCAGACCCCGGAGCGCCGCTGCCCCCGCTGCGCGCACCCCGGCGTGGACCCCGAACGCCCCTGCGGGCGCTGCCAGCGCCGGCCACCCGCTTTCCACGCCGTGCACGCCCCGGGGGCGTACCGGGAGCCCCTGGCGGGCTGGGTCCGGGAGTTGAAGTACGGGCAGCACCTGGGCCTGGCTCCAACGCTGGCTGCGGTGGCGGATCAGGGCCTGGCGGACTGGCTCCACCTGCACCGTATCGACCTGCTGGTGCCCGTGCCGTTGCATCGGCACCGGCTGGCGGACCGGGGCTTCAACCAGGCGCTGTTGCTCGCCCGGCTCCTCGGCGCCCGCCATCGCCTGCCCGTGCGCGCCCGCGGCCTGGCCCGGACCCGGCCCACCGCCACTCAGGTGGGGCTCGCCGACCGGCACCGCACCGCCAACGTGCGCGATGCCTTCCACGCCCGGCCGTGGGCGGTGGCGGATCGCCGGGTGGCCTTGGTGGACGACGTGGTCACCACCGGCGCCACCGCCGACGCGGCGGCGCGGGCGCTGCTCGAGGCGGGGGCGGAGCGGGTGGGGGTGGTGGCGGTGGCGCGGGCCTGAAGGTTCGGGGCCTATTCCGCCGGGGCGAGGGTGCCCACCAGGTCGTGGACCGAGGCGAAGCCGTGGCGGGCCAGGTAGTCGGCGATGCCCGCGTTGATGTCCGGCACCACCAGGGGATCGTAGAACAGGGCGGTGCCCACCCCCACGGCGGTGGCACCGGCAACGAGGAACTCCAGGGCGTCTTCCGCCGAGGCGATCCCCCCCTGGCCGAGGATGGGGACGCCGTGCGGGGCGGCCACCTGATGGACCTGGTGCACCTTGAGCAGGGCCAGGGGCTTGATGGCCGGCCCGGAGAGCCCGCCCTGGCGGTTGCCCAGCACCGGGACGCGGCGCTCCAGGTCCACGGCCATGCCCATGAGGGTGTTGATCACCGACAGGGCGTCGCTGCCCGCCTCGATGCAGCGCCGGGCGTTCTCGGCGATGTCGGTCTGGTTGGGGGAGAGCTTGGTGATCAGGGGCTTGTCGGTGACCGCCCGCACCGCCTCCACCACCCGCGCCGACATGTCCGGATAGTTGCCGAAGGCGGCCCCGCCAGCCTTCACGTTGGGGCAGGAGATGTTGATCTCCACCGCATGGATGGGGGAGGTGTCGAAGACGCGCGCCACTTCCACGTATTCCTCCAGCGTGGAGCCGGAGATGTTGGCGATGTAGCGCGTCTCCTCCAGGTCCAGCTCCGGCAGGATGTCGTTCACCACCGCCCGCGCCCCGGGGTTCTGCAGGCCGATGGCGTTGAGCATGCCAGCGGGGGTCTCGTAGACCCGGTGCGGGGCGTTGCCCAGGCGCGGCTCCAGGGTGGTGCCCTTCAGGCAGACGCCGCCCACGTCGGCGTTGGAAAAGCCCGCCACCCGGGTGTACTCTTCGCCGAAGCCGACGCAGCCGGAGAGCAGCACCACCGGGCTGGCCATGTCCATCCCGGCGAACCGCACCCGCAGGGCGTCGCCGTGCTGCGCCCCGGCCGTCATGGCTGCTCGCGCCTGCCCCGATCGAGGGGGCGCCTCGGAATCCCTCCGGTCACCACGTTGTCCGCTCCAGAATCGTACGCATGTTCCATATCGTCCTCTACCAGCCCGAGATCCCCGGAAATACCGGCAACGCCATCCGCCTGGCCGCCAACACCGGGGCCCGCCTGCACCTGGTGCACCCGCTAGGCTTCTCCATGGACAGCACCCGCCTCAAGCGCGCCGGCCTCGACTACCACGAGCTGGCCCACGTCCACGAGCACCCGGACCTGGAGAGCTGCCTGGAGACGCTCGGCACCGAGCGGATCTGGGTGTTCAGCTCCCACGCCGGGCGGCGCTACACGGAGGCGGGGTTCGCGGGCGGCGACGCCCTGCTGTTCGGTCCCGAGACCCGCGGCCTGCCGGCGGCGACCCGCGACGCCTTTCCCCCGGAGCAGCGCCTGCGCATCCCCATGGTGCCGGGCAACCGCAGCGTGAACCTGTCCAACTCCATCGCCATCGCCCTGTTCGAGGCCTGGCGCCAGCAGGGCTTCGCCGGGGGCGCCTAGGGACCCTGTTCGTAGGGCGCCCTCTAGCCGGCCCCGAGCGGCTCGCCCCGCGTCAGGCGGTTGGGGGCGCCGAGCACCCCCATGCCCTGGCGCATGAGCAGCTTCTTCAGGGGCCCGGCACGGTCCACCAGCCCCAGGCCCAGGCTGCGCAGGTCGCCCAGGACCCGGCTGTCGTTGGCGAACAGGCGGTGGAAGCCATCGGTGTAGGCGGAGACCAGCCAGTTGTCCGGCCGCCGCGCCCGCTGGTAGCGTCCCAAGACCGCCTCGCCCCCCAGGTCCTCGCCGGCCAGATGGGCCTCGGCGAGGACTTCGGCGAGCTGGGCGGCGTCCCGCAGGCCCAGGTTGAGGCCCAGCCCCGCGAGGGGATGGACGGCGTGGGCGGCATCGCCCACCAGGGCCAGGCGGCGGTCCACGTAGCGCCGGGCGTGCTCCAGGCGCAGCGGGAAGGCGCCACGCGGACCGCCCACCGCCAGGCGGCCCAGGTCCGGGCCGAAGGCCCGCTGCAGGCGGTCCGCGAAGGCGTCATCGTCCAGGTCCAGCAGGCCCTCCGCCCGCGCCCGCGGCACGGACCACACCAGGGAGCTGCGGCCCCCGGAAAGGGGCAGAAGGGCCACCGGCCCGCCGCGCAGAAAGCGCTGGAAGGCCCGGCCGTGGTGGGGGCGCTCGGGATGGAACTCCGCCACCACGGCGCTCTGCCCGTAGCTCCACCCCACCGTGGGGATGCCCGCCTCGTCCCGCAGGGCGCTGTCACGGCCGTCGGCGCCCACCACCAACGGCGCGCTCAGGCGGCGGGTTGCCCCGGCCATGGTCAGGGTGAGCACCGCCCGGTCCCCCTCACGCTCCAGGGCCTGCCAGGCGGCGGGGCAGTACCAGTCCACGTTCTCCGCCTCGGCGGTGGCCGCCTGCAGGGCCCCGGCGATGGCGGCGTTGGGGGCCATGGCCCCCAGGGACTCCAGGCCCACCTCCTCGGCGGAGAAGGCGATGGTGCCGGCGTGGTCGCCGTCCCACACCACCATGCCCCGGATGGCCTCGGTATCCCCCCCGTTCACCTGCTCCCAGACCCCCAGGGCGCGCAGGATGCGCACGGAGCCTGCCGTGAGGGCGCTCACCCGGCGACCATCGCTGGAGGGCTGGCCCTCCGGCGGACGGGCCTCCACCACCGCCACCCGCAGCGGCGTGGGCGCCAGGGCGGCGGCCAGCGCGGCGCCCACCATGCCGCCGCCGATGACGATCAGATCGTAGGGACGGGGGTCGCCGCCGGAAGGATTACCGCTCATGGCCGGGCCTCCTCGATGAAGGGGGGAAGGGGAAGGCGGGCGGGGGCAGCCGGCCTGCGGCCCAGGGCCTGGTCCATCAACAGCCGCTTCAGGGGGCCCACCCGGTCCAGGAGGCGCAGGCCCAGCTGCCGGCCCAGGGCCAGGGGCGCCGCCTCGTTGGCGAACAGGCGGTTGAGCCCCTCGGTGAAGGCCACCACCCGCGCCGTGTCCCCGCGGCGGCGGCGCTCGTAGCGCTGCAGGACGCCGGGGTTGCCGGGGTCCCAGCCCCGCGCACGGGCGTTGCCCAGCTCCTCGGCGAGGGCCGCCAGGTCGCGCAGGCCGAGGTTGAAGCCCTGGCCCGCCACCGGGTGCACCAGGTGGGCGGCGTTGGCCACCAGGGCCGTTCGCTGGGCGGTGAAGCGCTCGGCGAGGCGCAGCTCCAGGGGGAACAGGGCCCGCTCGCCCACCCCCTCCAAGGCCCCGAGGGCCGGCCCGAAGCGCTCGCGCAGCCGGGCCAGGAGGGCCGCATCGTCCAGGGCGGCCACCTCGGCCGCCGCCGAAGGGGTCAGGGTCCAGACGATGGAGGCCCGCCGCCCCCCCAGGGGCAGGAAGGCCAACGGGCCCTCGGGCAGGAAGCGCTCGAAGGCCCAGCCGTCCAGGTCCCGCCCGCAGTCCACCACCGCCACCAGGGCATGGCGGTTGTGGTGCCAACCATGGGTGCCGATGCCGGCGGCGCGCCGGACGCGGGAGTGCTCGCCGTCGGCCCCCACCACCAGGCGGGCCTCCAGGTCCTCCGTCCCGTCGTCGCGCTCCACCCGGAGCCGGGCTCCGGCGGCGTCCCGCTCCAGACCGCGCACCGAGCCGGGCTGGAGCAGGCGGACGCCCCCGTCCTGTCGCAGGCGCTGCCAGGCGGCGGCCACCACCGCGCGGTTGGGCACCACGTGGCCCAGGGCCTCCACACCGGCCTCGTGCCGGTCGAGGACGGCGCGGCCGCCCCGTCCGCCGTCGGTGACCTCGATGCGCTCGATGGGGGCGCCCCCCTGGCCCACGATGCCGGCCCACAGGCCCAGCTCCTCCAGGATGGCCCGCGAGCCGGCGTTGATGGCGCTCGCCCGCAGGGGGGCCGGTTCCGGCCCGGGCTCGGGCGGCTCGCCGGGCTCCACCAGGGCCACCTCCAGACCGCGCTGGCGCAGGGCCCAGGCCAGCGTCGCGCCGGCCATGCCGCCGCCCACCACCGCCACGTCCACTCCTTCGCTCAAAGGGCTCCCTCCGCTGACCCGGCTCCGGATTGCTGGGGCGATTGTACTATCCCTGCACGGGCGGGGGCACCGCCCGGAGCTTCCCCCTGGAACCGGTGTCTAATTCAAGAACGGCAACGGAGCTCGGACGATTCCGACCCTACAGGGAGGACTGGCATGGCCATCAACGAGCATTGGGGCACCGGCTTCGAGGTGAACCGCGATCCCAACGCCGGGGTACGGCGGGATGCGGTGGCCGGGGAGGACACCACCTGGACCCGGGCCACCGGCAAGGTGGAAGCCTGTTCCGCGGAGGTCCACACGATCCGGCCGCTGACCCACGAACTGACCGTCGGGGGGATCCTGGGTATGGGCGGCACCCACCTTTACGTGCCGAGCAACGCCGACATCCGCAAGCCCGATGGCCGCCCCGTGCACCTGGAGGACATCCGCCCGGGTGACCGGGTGGCCGCCATCTACCAGGAGGTGGAGCATCGCCCCTTCGGCGTGGCCGACGAGCAGGGCCCCGAGCGCCAGCTGGAGGCCCTTCACCTAGTGGTCGCCCCCCGCGAGCACGGGGAGGGGGAAGGCTAGGCCTCCCCGCCCCGGACGAGGGCGGCGAGCAGGGCGGCGTCCACCTCGGCCGGGTCCCGCACCACGCAGTGGGCTTGCTCCAGCCCCGCGTCCCCCGCGCGGTCCAGGCCCACCACCCACAGGCCGGCGCCCCGGGCGCTGGCCACCCCCGTGGGGGTGTCCTCGATGGCCGCGCAGGCGGCCGGCTCCAGGGTTTGTCCCAGGCTCCCCCCCAGGCGCTCCACGGCCAGACGGTAGCTGGCCGGATCGGGCTTGCTGTGGGCCACGTCCTCGGCGGACACCACCACCCGGAACTCCTCGGCGAGGCCCAGCGCCGCCAGGGTGGGCTCGATCTCCTGGCGCAGCGCCCCGCTGCATACGGCCAAGGGCAGGAGCGCCCCCAGCCGCCGCACGCACTCCACCGCCCCCGGGATGGGCTCCAGGCCGGCGGCCAGCTCGCGGCCGAAGGCCGCGCTCTTGGCCGCGATCAGCCCTTCCAGATCCGCCTCGGCCAGCTCCCGGCCGCCCCGGCGGAAGGCCTCCCGGAACCCGTCCCGGTCGTCGAAGCCGATGTAGTGCGCCAGGTACTCGTCCCAGCCGTAGCCCAGGCCGAGCGGCTCCAGCACCGCCTGGAAGGCCCGGTAGTGGGCCGGCTCGCTGTCCACGATCACCCCGTCGAAATCGAAGACGAAGGCCTGCAGGGGAAGGTCCATAGGCGCGCTCGCTCGGCATGGGAAGGGAAAGGGCGAAGCAACCCCCGGTCCGCCCAACGGAGCGGGGGATCGGCGGAACCAAGGGTCCGCTCAGATGACCTTGGAGTAGCGCTGGGCGCCTTCCTTGGCGCGCAGGTAGGCGTCGAAGACCATGGCGATGTTGCGGATCAGCAGCCGGCCGCGCGGCGTAACCGTCAGGCCCCGCTCCCCCAGCTCGATGAGCCCGTCGGCGGCCATCTCCTCCAGGTCCGCCAGCTCGGCGGCGAAGTGCTCGGCGAAGTCCACCCCCCAGTCCGCCTCGACCCGGTCGAAGTCCAGGGCGAAATCGCACATGAGGCGGGTAATCACCGCGCGGCGCAGGCAGTCCTCGGCGGTGAGCTCGTAGCCGCGGAACACCGGCAGCTCGCCGGAATCCAGGGCTTCGTAGTAGGGCTCCAGGGTGCGCACGTTCTGGCTGTAGGTGGCGCCCACGCTGCCGATGGCGGTGGCGCCCAGGGCCACCAGGTCGCAGTCCGCGTGGGTGGAGTAGCCCTGGAAGTTGCGGTGCAGCTGGCCCTGCTGCTGGGCACGGGTCAGCTCGTCGTCGGGCAAGGCGAAGTGGTCCATGCCGATGTAGACGTAGCCCGCCGCGGTGAGGCGCTCGATGGTGTCGGCAAGGATGGCCAGCTTCTCCTCCGGCGCCGGCAGGTCCTCGTCGCGGATGCGGCGCTGGGGTGGGAACAGGTCCGGCAGGTGGGCGTAGTTGAACACCGCCAGCCGATCCGGTCGGGCCTCGATGACCCGCTCCAGGGTGTGGGCGAAGGTCGCCCGCGACTGGAAGGGCAGGCCGTACATGAGGTCCAGGGACAGGGAGTGGAAGCCTTCCCGCCGGGCGGCGTCAATGACGGCGAAGGTCTGCTCCGCCGGCTGGATGCGGTTCACCGCCTCCTGCACCCGAGGGTCGAAGTCCTGCACCCCCACCGACAGGCGGTTGAAGCCCACCTCGCGCAGGGCGGCGATGGTGTCGGAGCCCGCGGCGCGCGGATCCACCTCAATGCCGTACTCGCCGCTGTCGTCGTCGCGCAGACGGAAGTGCTCGGCGGTCTTGGCCATGAGGGCCCGCATCTGGTCGGAATTCAGGAAGGTAGGCGTTCCACCGCCCCAGTGCAGCTGGTCCACCGTCCGGTCATCGTCGAACAGCGCCCCCTGCAGCTCGATCTCCCGGAACAGGTAGTCCAGGTAGGTCACCGCCTTGGAGCGGTCCTTGGTGGCGATCTTGTTGCAGGCGCAGTAGAAGCACAGCGTGTCGCAGAAGGGGATGTGGAAGTACAGCGACAGCGGGCGCTTGGGCGTCTCCGCGTTGGTAGCCCGGGCCACCTCCGTGTAGGCCGCCGGGCCGAACCCCTCGTGGAACTGCGGCGCGGTGGGGTAGGAGGTGTAGCGGGGGCCGCTCTTGTCGTACTTGCGGATCAGATCGAGGGCGAATTCCACCTGCTGGTCGGCCATGGCCGTGTCTCCTGCGCTGCGCGGTGCGGGACCCGCCTGTATGGACCCGGGCGGCGGCCGGGCGTTCCCCGTCGGTTCGTCCGCGCGGCCCGCCTAGTCGCGCCGGCTGAGCTCGTGGACCGCCGCCACGAAGGCCTCGGCGTGCTCCGGCGGCACGTCGGGGTTCACGCCGTGGCCCAGGTTGAAGACGTGGCCCGGCTCCGGGCCGAAGGCGTCCAGGGTGCGCGACACCTCGCGCTCGATGCGCTCCGGGCGGGCGTAGAGCACCGTGGGGTCCAGGTTGCCCTGCAGGGCCACCCGGGCCCCCACCCGGCGGCGGGCGTCGGCGGGGTCGGTCTGCCAGTCCAGGCCCAGGACGTCGGCCCCGGTGGCGGCCAGGTCCTCCAGCCAGGGCCCGCCTCCCTTGGTGAAGAGGATCACGGGCACCCGCTCGCCGTCGTTGACCGCCCGCAAGCCGTTCACGATGCGCTGCATGTAGGTAAGGCTGAACTCCCGGTAGGCGGGCGGGGTGAGCACGCCGCCCCAGGTGTCGAAGATCTGCACCGCCTGGGCGCCGGCCTCGATCTGGGCGTTCAGGTAGTCGGTGACCGCCACCGCCAGCTTGTCGAGCAGGCGGTGCAGCACCGCGGGCTCGTCGTAGGCGAGCCGCTTGATGGTGCCGTAGGTCTTGGAGGAGCCGCCCTCCACCATGTAGGTGGCCAGGGTCCACGGCGAGCCGGCGAAGCCGATGAGCGGCACGCGGTTGTTCAGGGCCTTGCGGATGGCGGCCACCGCATCCGGGACGTAGCGTAGCTCCCCGCCGGGGTCGGGAATGGGCAGGGCATCCACATCGGCCGCGGAGCGAACGGGGTGGTCGATCACCGGCCCTTCGCCGGGGGCGAAGCGCAGGCCCCTGTCCATGGCGGCGGGGATGGTGAGGATGTCCGAGAACAGGATGGCGGCGTCCACCCCCAGCCGGTCCACGGGCTGCAGGGTCACCTCGGTGGCCAGCTCCGGGCTGCGGCACAGGCTCATGAAGTCCCCGGCCTGCTCGCGCACCCGTCGGTACTCGGGCAGGTAGCGGCCCGCTTGGCGCATGAGCCAGACCGGGGTGTAGGGGGTGGGCTCGCGCCGGCAGGCGCGCAGGAAGGTGTCGTTCTCGGGGCGCGTCATTCGCTGCATCCTGGACGGGAAAGGGGCACCGGCCCGCGGCCGGCGCCGAGATCTAGAAGTAACGGTACCAGACGTAGACGCTGGCGATCGCCACCTGCAGGAGCATCATGGGGAAGGCGATGGCCAGGAAGGGCAAGAAGCGGATGGGGTGGCCCGCCCGCTCCGCGAAGCCCGCGGTGATGAGGTTCGCCGAGGCCCCGATCAGGGAGCCGTTGCCGCCCAAACAGGCCCCCAGGGCCAGGGACCACCAGATGGCGTTCACCGAGGCCCCCTCCAGCCCGGCCTCCTGGAAGGCGGGCAGCATGGACTTGATCATGGGGATCAGGGTGGCCACGAAGGGGATGTTGTCGACGATGGCCGAGGCTACCGCCGAGACCCACATGATGGCGAAGCTGGTGGCCTGGAAATCGCCGCCGGTGGCGGCCATCACCTCGTCCGCCAGCATCTCCAGCAGGCCCACGTGCTCGATGCCGGCCACCAGCATGAACAGGCCCACGAAGAAGAAGATGGTGACCCATTCCACCTCGGCGAAGATGTTGTGCACCCGCTCGCTGGCCTCGTCGGGGCTCAGGTCCACGGTGTACAGCAGCAGCAGGAGGGCGGCGCCGAACATGGCCACCGTGGCGGGCTGCAGGCCCAGGCTGTGGTGCATGATGAAGCCGAGCACCACCAGCCCCACCACGAACAGGGAGCGCTTGAGCAGGCCGGGGTCGGTGATGGCGTCCCGCTCGCGGAAGGCCATGACCCGCTGCATGCCCTCCTCGCTGGCGCCCATGTAGCGCCCGTAGATCAGGTACAGGGGAACCAGGGTGGCCACGAAGATCAGTGGCACGATGGGAGCCAAATTAAACAGGAAGTCGTTGAAGGTCAGGTCGGTCTGGGTGCCGATCATGATGTTGGGCGGATCGCCGATGAGGGTGGCGGTGCCGCCCACGTTGGAGGCCATGATCAGGGCCAGCAGGATGGGGTAGGGGTTGATCTCCAGCTCGTCGCAGATCAGCAGGGCCACGGGCACGATCAGCAGCACGGTGGTTACGTTGTCGAGCAGGGCCGACAGGACCGCCGTGACGATGGAGAGCATCACCAGGATGCCCCAAGGGCGTCCCCGGGCCCACTTCGCCGACTTGATGGCGAGGTACTGGAACACCCCGCTCTGCCGGCTGATGGCCACGATCACCATCATGCCCGTGAGCAGGCCGATGGTGTTGAAGTCGATGCCGGCCACCGCCGTGCTCTGCGGCAGGATGCCAAGGACGATCAACAGTCCCGCGCCGATGAGGGCCACCACCGCCCGGTTGATGCGCTCGGTCATGATGACCACGTAGCTGAGCACGAAGACGGCGGTGGCCATCCAGAACGGATCCAGGCCGAAAAGGACCTGGGAAGTTGCGTCGTTACTTCCCCCGTGGCTGGTTTGCATTGCCGGTGATTCCCTAGCTCTGTGGTTCCTGGTGGGCGCCCTGCCGGGCAGTGGCCCCTAGCCGCTGAAGTCCAGCCTCCCGAAGATGTGGCGCAGCACCTCCCACTCGGAGATCTGGCCTACCAGCTTGTGGCCGTCGTCCACCACCCAGACGTTGCGCGCCTCCTTGTCCTCATCGCGGATGAGGGCCGTAGCCACCGCGAGCAGGGCCGTGTCGGGGCTCACCTTTCGCACCTCCCGGCTCATCACCTCGCGCACTGGCCGCTGGCCCATCTCCTGAAGACGATCGCTCACCTGGTGGAGATCCGGGGCGTAGGTAAGGTTGGCGAAATGGCGGTCGTTCCGGATGTAGGAGGGCAGCGCCCGATGGATCAGCTCGCGCATGGTAAGGACCCCGATAAATCGCCCCTCCTCCACCACCGGAAGCTCCCGGCGGCGGTTTTCCCATACCGGTTCCAGCGCCTGGTGGACGAGGGCGTCCGGAGTCAGGATGAAGAAATCGGTGCTCATCACGTCGCGCGCCAGCATGGCTCACCCCTGCCGAAAACATGGTGATCGGATCGCTCGGGAGGCTCCCGCGAGGATCCGAGTGTACAAAAAAAGGGCGCTTTACGCGCCCTTTTTCCTCCGGATTCGTGCCTTTACTGGGCCTGTGCCCGCAGCCTACTTCGCATGAACTCCAGCTGCTGCTTCACGTACAACCGTTCGCGCTTGAGGCGGCTCAGCTCCAGGTCGTCCACGTGCCCGCGCCCATCCTCGAGCTCGTCGATCCGATCGTCGAGGCTACGGTGGCGTTCCAGCAGGTTCTGGAAGTGCCCGTTCTGCCGGGCCAGCTCTTCGTCCAGGTGGTCCACCTCGGTCGCCATTAGACCCTCCTTATTGGTGGCTCTGGGGGCCGTCTTCCGCCTCCTCTCCGTCTTTTTCCTGCAGGAGGCGCAGGCGGCGAACCTCCTCGGTCAAGGCGCGGTTGGAGCGCACCAGCTGCAGCACCAGAAACGGCAGGGTCACCCAGAGGATGAACAGCGCCGTCAGGGCGATGCCGATCAGCAGCAGGAGTCCATTGCCGACGCCTTGAAAGAATTCCTGGATCATTTGCGATTCAACCTACGGTCAGCGGGGGTGGGTGTCAACGCTCCTCCACCGCCCGCAATCCCAGGCTACCACTGCTCTGCCGGGGGGCGTTGATGGCGGTCAAGGCACGGCAGGCGGGAACGGATGGTCAGCGGCAGGCCTCGATGGCCTCGCGCACGGTGGCCTCGGGGACCTCCCCCGTGACGAAGGCCCGTCCGATGTCCTCCAGGAGGACATAGCGCACCTTGCCGGCGGCCGCCTTCTTGTCTACCCCCATGATCTCCAGGTAGCGGTCGGTGGCCAGTCCGGTGGGGCCGGTCACCGGCAGGCCGGAGCGCTCCAGCAGGGCGCGGGTGCGGTCCACGGCCTCCCCGGACAAGAAGCCCAGGCGCCGGGAGGTCTCGGCGGCCATTACCATGCCCGCCGCCACCGCCTCGCCGTGCAGCCAGTCGGTGTAGCCCGTCCCCGTCTCGATGGCGTGGGCGAAGGTGTGGCCCAGGTTGAGCAGGGCCCGTTGGCCGGCCTCCCGCTCGTCGCC
Organism: Thiohalorhabdus sp.; assembly: GCF_046545655.1. Classification (NCBI taxonomy): domain Bacteria; kingdom Pseudomonadati; phylum Pseudomonadota; class Gammaproteobacteria; order Thiohalorhabdales; family Thiohalorhabdaceae; genus Thiohalorhabdus; species Thiohalorhabdus sp. The sequence continues at coordinate 81,211 of NZ_JBKGZG010000002.1, forward strand.
GGCCACCACCTCCGCCTTGTTGCGGCAGGAGCGGTAGACGGCCTCCGTCAGGGCCTCGGGCTCCCGCTCCAGGATGGCGGGGGCCGCCTCCTCCAGATAGGCGAAGAAGGCGGGATCACGGATCAGGCCGTATTTGACCACCTCGGCAAACCCGGCGCGCAGCTCACGGTCCGGCAGGGTGTTTAAAGTGTCCGTGTCGGCCACCACCACCCTGGGCTGATAGAAGGCTCCGATCATGTTCTTGCCCCGGGGGTGGTTCACCGCCGTCTTGCCGCCGACCGCGGCGTCCACCTGGGCCAGCAGGGTGGTGGGGACCTGCACGAATGGTACCCCGCGCTGGTAGGTGGCGGCGGCGAAGCCGGCCAAATCGCCCACCACGCCGCCGCCCAGGGCGGTGATGGCGGTCTGCCGGTCGGCCCGGCCCTCCAGGAGCCGGTCGTACACGGTCTCCAGGGTCGCCAGGGTCTTGTGCCGCTCCCCGTCGGGCAGGTCCGTCCGGGTAACCACCTCGATCCCGGCGGCCTCCAGCCCCTCGGCCAGCCGCTGCGCGTACAGGGGCCCCACCGTCTCGTTGGTGACGATCACCGTTCGTGGGGCCGGCAGGGCGGCCGCGATCAGCTCTCCCGCGCCGAGGAGGGCGGGGCCGATGTGGATGGGGTAGCTGCGCTCGCCGAGGTCGACGGTGAGGGTCTTCATGGGCACCAGGGATTGGGTGGGGGTTCGTCGTGGCCGGAACCGCGGGGCCGGTCCCGTCGGGAGGACCGTGGCCGACCAAGGGGCCGGCCTCCGGAAATGTCCCGGTTTGAGGCCTAGTCTACCGCGCCCGGATCGGCGGAATCCAGGCGGGCGAGGATCTCCTCGGCCACCTCCTGGGCGGTGCGGCCGGGGGTGTCCACAATCAGGTGGGCCTGGCGGTAGAGGGGCTCGCGCTCGGCCTGCAGGGCCTCCAGCTTGGCCCGGGGGTCGTTCACCTGCAGCAGGGGCCGGTTGGCGTCCCCGGCGGTTCGCTCCAGCAGGGTCTCCACGTCGGCGCGCAGGTAGACCACGGTGCCGTTCGCCGCCATGGTCCGACGGTTGGCCTCCCGCAGCACCACGCCGCCGCCGGTGGCCACCACCAAAGGCCCGGGGCGGGCGGCCACCTCCTCCAGCGCCGCCTGCTCCCGGTCGCGGAAGCCCGCCTCGCCCTCGGCGGCGAAGATCTCCGGGATGGCGCGCCCGGCCCGCTCCACGATGACGGCGTCCAGGTCCACCAGCTCGGCGCCCAGCCGTTGCGCCAGGGCTCGACCCACGGTGGACTTGCCCGAGCCCATGGGGCCCACCAGGATTGCCTTGCCTCTTCCGGACTCACCCATGGGAAAGGTTCAGCAACTGGCCCCATCCCCGAAGGGACTTGTAGCTCCAACCGGTGTTTCGTCCTTGGTATCCACGTCTTCCTGCGCCACCGGAAGCCCAAAGCTCCGGCTCTGCGATCCCTCGGTGCCGGTGGTCTGCGTCTCCGCCGTCAGGCTCACGCTGGCCCAGTGGCCGAATTCGGTGCCGTACACCACGTAGAAGTCCGCATAACCCCGCTCATCGGTGGTAATTCGGCCGACCGTCACCGAATCGTTGCTCTCCTCCGTCGTCTCCACATTTCCGGAGAAAGTGGCCACATTGCGAGGATCGAGGTCTCCGTTTTTGTTTTCGTCCTCCCCGGGATCCAGCTTCCCATTGAGGTTCTGGTCCTCGTTGGCACAGGGGCCGGCGGTTGGCTCAATAGCCCAAAAACCTTTGTCTGTGTCCCACTCTCTTATCCCCTTCGTATAGCTTGTGGTGACCACGCGCAGATTGATCACCGCCCCCTCCACAGGCTGCCCGTCCGTGGAGGTAACCAGCACCGTCCAGGGATCCTTCAGGGATCCTTGTACCGGAGGTTCTCCTCCGACCCTTCCTTCACCACGCTGGTTCCGGAGCTCATTACAATGTACGCAGGATCCCCGGAAGTCTCCTCTGCATCCCCGCAGCCCGTAAGCCCTGCCCCCATAAGAACGCTAACAACCGCCCCGGCCATAGCGGGCTTGGCGCCTCCCCGTAAGCGCATGGTGATCCCCTTTAAATGTTCCTGGTGGTCCCCGTAATCTCATAGTTCCCCCCCTTTTTCAATCGGTTACTTGGAAACGATCCTGCTCAGTCCTGCTCCAGCTGTTCCTGGCGGCCGCCCGTGGCCTCGTCCTCGACGACGCGGGGCGTCAGGAAAATAAGCAGCTCGTCCTTCTGGGTGGTAGTGGTTTGGGTGCGGAACAGGGCCCCGATGAGGGGGATCGACCGCAGGAAGGGCACCCCGGTCTCGTCATCCCGCTCCGCCTTGGCGTAGATGCCTCCGATCACAAGGGTCTCGCCGTCGTCCACCAGCACCTTGGTCTCCACCTCCTCGGTGTCGATAGCCGGACCGGCGGCAGTGTTCTCCGCCACGCTGTCGTTGCTGGCTTCGACGTCCATGATGAGGCTGCCGTCGGGCGTGATCTGGGGCGTGACCCCGAGGCTCAGCACCGCCTCCTGGAAGCTGACGTTGGTGGCCCCGGAGGATGTGGCCTCCTGGTAGGGGATCTCCGTGCCTTGCTTGATGGTGGCCTCCTGCTGATTGGAGGTCACCACCCGGGGACTGGAGATGATCTTGCCGTTGCCCTCCGCCTCGATGGCCGACAGCTCCAGATCGAGGGTGGTGTTGTTGGCAATATGCCCCAACCGCATCCCCAGGCTGCCGGCGGATCCCCCACTCACACCGGATGCGGGCAAATCCACCGCCAGGTCCGGCTCGGCGTTCTGGGCTCCGCTCAGACTGCCGGAGAAATCCATCTGGTTGGGGAACTCGACGCCGGTGGTGTCGGTGTGGAAGCCGCCCCAGCGCACGCCCAGCTGCCGCTCGAAGGAGGTGTTCACCTTGACGATGCGGGCCTCGATCATTACCTGGCGGGTGGGCCGGTCCAGCTTTTCCACCATCTGCCGCACGGCCCGCAGCTGCTCGGGGGTCTCCCGCACCAGAAGGCTGTTGGTGCGGCTGTCCACGCTGATGCTGCCGCGTTCGGAGAGCATGCCGCCCTCGCCCTCGCCCTGGGTTTCCAGGAGGGTCTTCACCTCCTCGGCCTTGGCGTAGTTGATCTGCAGGATCTCGGTCTGGAGGGGAACCAGGTCGCGGCGCTTCTGGTCGGCTTCCAGCTCCTGCTGGGCCTGTTCCTGGAGCTCCGACTGAGGGGCCACGCGGATCACATTGCCCTCGCGCTCCATGCCCAGGCCCTGGCTGTTCAGGATGATATCCAGGGCTTGGTCCCAGGGCACGTCGTTGAGGCGCAGGGTAAGCTGGCCGCCCACGCTGTCGCTGGCAACAATGTTGAGGTCCGCGAAGTCGGCCAGGATGTTCAGCGCCTGGCGCACCTCGAGGTTCTGGAAGTTGAGGCTCAGCTTCTCGCCCTCGTAGGGCTCGCCGGTGGCCTCGGGACCCTTCTTGGCCTCCTGGGATTCGCGCTTGCCGACGTTCAGTACCAGCTTGTCGTCCAGCTGGTAGGTAGTGGGCTCCAGGGGACCCTTGCCGGAGGCAACTACCCGGACGTCGTCCTCCCGCTGGTAGAGATCGACGCTCTCCACCACCGTCCCAAAATCGGTGACCTGCAGGCGCTTTTCCAGGTCCTCGGGCAGTTGGGTCTTGGGCAGATCCATTACCACCCGGCCTTCCTCCCGCTGGACCTGGGCTTCGGCCCCGGTGCTATCCAGCGACAGCTCCACCTGGCCCACATTCGACTCAGGGCCGACGGTGAAGTCCACATCCTTCACCTCCCGGCCGTCCTTGTTTGTGCTCGGCGGCCGCAGGGACACTCGCAGCCCTTCCGGGGTGGGCTCCAGGTTGTGGGTCACCTGGCCTTTCAGGTCCAGGACAGTCCGGGCGTGGTCACCGCCCTCGCCGAAGCGGATCCGCTCGATTAGGGGATGGTCCTGCGCCTGGCGCTTCTCCCCCACGTCCAGCTTGGCGTCCTGCATGTCCACCACCAGCCGCTGTGGATCGTCCAACAGGAAGGATTGGAACTCCCGAGGTTCCCGGCTGGTCTTCAGGATCAGGGCGGCCCCTCGCTCGTCCTCCTCGAGCTCGAAGTCCTGGAGCGTAAGCGGTCCCTCGTCCTCCTCGGATTCCTTCTGGGGCCGCAGGGGCTCGGGCTCCGGAACCGGCTGCGGCTCCCCGCCCTCCTCCTCGGAGGACGCCTCGGCCTTCTTGGTGGGGGACAGGGTCACGGCAAGGGCCGAGCCCTCCCGGGTGGCCGAGGCCTCCGCCACCCGGCTCAGCTGGAGCTCCAGACGCGGAGGCTGGCCCTCGGAGGTGTGGACCTTCAGGTCTTCCACCAGCCCCTTGGAGGTGGTTTCGGGAAGGGCCGATTCCTCGATGGCGGCGTCCGGGAGCTGGACGAGTACCCGGGGGGGCTCCTCCTGTGACAGGAGCCGGTAGGTAAGGGAACCGTCTCCGGTGAGAAGCAGGCCGGTTTCTTCCTCTTCCTCATACAGCTCCACCTTGCCCACTCGCACGTCGGCCACGACAGCCGTGGAGACCAGGGCCTGCGCCAGGAGCACCAGAAACGCGGCGGTCCGCCATGAAATCCGCCCAGCCACTATGTCATCCCCCTCTTGACTCGATCTCCACGGTGCGCGTGCGCGGTTCCCAGCGGCCCTTACCGCGTGACACGAGCTCCCGGAGGGTCAGGCTCTCCGGGCCTATCTCTCGCACCTCTCCGTACTGCTTGCCCATGTAGTCACCCACCGTAACCGTATGGACGATTCCCTCCGGGTCGCGCACATAGGCCTGCCAGCCCTCGCCGGGAACCTTCATGGCTCCCACCACGCGCAGGTTGCCCAAGTCGAAGTCCTCCAGCGGCTCCCGCTGCCGGTCAGTATCCGGCTGGGGCCCCTGGCTCTCCTGTTCCTGTTCCTGTTCCTGCGCCTCCCGCTCCTGGCGGAGCGTTTCGAAGGGGGAACGATCGGGCTCCTGGAAGGCCACGTCGGTGGGCTCCACCGGATCCGGCAGAGGCTTGGCCACCTCCTCTTCGTCCGGGGACGGCGGGGGCTTCTCCACCATCTGTCGCAGGTCCTCGACCGGATCTTCCTGGCCGCCACAGCCCACCAGCAGGACGGCCGTCCCCAGTACAGCCGCTCGGGCGATGCGCGCGCTCAATTCTTTTCCTCGTCCTGCTCATCCTCACCCAGGAACCGGTAGGTCCGGGCCTGACCCTTCAGGGTGAGCTCCCCGTCTTTGGCCCCGCTCAGTTGCAGGTCCTCGACGTTCACGATCCGGGGCAGGGAGGCGGTGGCCGCCAGGAAGCGTCCCATGGCGTTGAAGGAGCCGCGCACCTCCAGCTCCACCGGAAGGGCGGCGTAGGATTCCTTCGGAACCTCTTCCGCGGGGCGGAACAGCTTGAAGTCCAGCCCCTCCGCAACGCCCACATCGTTCACGGCGTCCAGCAGGTCGGCCACCTCGGTACGGTCGGGGAGCTGCTCGAGGGCGCCCTCCATCCGTTCCTCCAGCTTTTCGTACTGCTCGCGCAGGACGGGGAGGTTGGCCACCTGGCGCTTCTTTTTCTGGTACTGGGCAGTGAGGTTCTCCACCCGCTTCTCCATCTTCGCCACTTCCTTCTGGTGGGGGAGGTACACGAACCACCAGAAGGCGCCACCGATAAGAGCGGTCAGCACCAGAAGGACCACCGCCTTGACCCAATCGGGGGCGTTCAAGGCGGTATCGAGATTCAGGTCCTGGACGTCCATGTGCCCCCCTTAGCCCTCGTCCCCGTCCGATTCGCCATCTTCCGGATCCACCAGCTTCACGCCCATCTTGAAGCTCTTGACGGAGCCCTGGTCCTGATTTCCGCCGGTGATCACCTCCAGGTCGGGCTCGGTGAAGAGAGCGGAGGCCTCCAGGCGTCGCATGAAGCTGGAAACATCGTTGTTGGTGCGGGCGGCCCCTTCCAGCTGCAGCCCTTCGTCCGTCTGGCTTACGGAGTCCAGCGACACATCCTCGGGAACGGCCCCGCCCAGATTCTCGAAAATCCTCACGGACAGGTCCCGGCCATGCTGGAGCTTGCGGATCTGCTCCAGCTTGTTCATCAGGTCCTTGCGCTTCTCCTTCAGCTGGTCCACCTCATCCAGCTTGTTTCGGATATCGGCCAGAGCCGCCTCCATGTACTCCACCCGGGCCTGATGCCGCTTCTCCACCTTCTGCAGGTGGAGGTAGGCGGCCGCCAGGAGGCCCAGAACGATCAGCAGGAAGATCCCGGCGCCCAGGCCGTCCCGCATCAGCTGGAGCTTGCGGCGCTGTTCGCGATGGGGGAGAAGGTTGATGCGGATCACGGGTCAAAGCTCCGCAGGGCGAGGCCGGTTGCCACCATCAATCGGGGCGCCACTTGCTCCAGCCCGTTGCGCTTGAGCCCGCCCCCCACCTTCATGTCCGCGAAGGGGTTGGCGACGGTCACCCCGACGTCGAGCTGCCCCTCCAGGCTCTCTGCTACCCCGGGCAGGAGGGCGCACCCCCCGGATACCACCACCCGGTCCACCGGATAGTCGGGCTGGTTGGAGGCGTAGAAGTCCAGGCTACGGCCGATCTCCATGGCCAGGTTCTGGAGGAAGGGGTCCAGTACTCGCTGGGGGTAGTCCTCGGGCAGGTCCCCCCTGGCCAACCGCTGCTCGGCCTGATTTTCCTGCCAGCCGTAGGACTCGGCGATGGACTCCACGAGCTGCTGGCCGCCGAAGTAATGGTCGCGCGTGAAGATGGACTGGCCGCGTTGGAGCACGTTGATGTTGGTTACCTGGGCCCCGATGTTGAGCAGTGCTACGGTCTGCTCCAGGTAGTCCTCGGTGGCGCCCAGCTCGAAGGCGTTCTCCACGGCGAAGGGGTCCACATCGACGACGGAGGCCTTCAGGCCCGCCTTCTCGATGGCCTCCAGATGGCCGTCCACCACGTCCCGCTTGCAGGCCACCAGCAGCACCTCGAGCTGGTTGGCCTCATCGTCGGGATCCGGACCGAGAACCTGGAAGTCCAGGTACATGGATTCGATGCCCGCCGGCAGGTGATAGTCGGCCTCCAGCTCCACCTGGGACTGTTGCTCGGACTCCTCCAGCCCGGCCGGGATGGAAATCTTCTTGGTGATAACGGCCGCACCCGCTACGCTGGCCGCAACGAACTTGGTGCGTGCCTTGACCCCCTTGCGTGCCCGGGCGATGGCTGCGGACACCGCTTCGGGGTCCACCACCGCGTGGTCGCTGATGGCCCCGGAGGGCAGGGGCTCGACGGCAAAACCCCGAAGGCGGTAGGTACTGCCCCGCCGCTCCAGGTCCACGGCCTTGACGCCGGTGGTGGAGAGGTCGAGCCCGAACAGGGGTTTGTTGTACAGCTTGGCCATGGGCGGGCCGCTTTCCCGGAGAATACGTTTTGGTATTATTCGGACCTGCCCTTTATATCAGGGAAGACCCTTAAGGGAAACAACCCACACCCCGGAACCCGGACCGCTCATGGGCGTCTAAGCCAAACTTATTTTGTATTAACAATCAAACCGCAGGCGCATAATGCCCACTTTCGTCAGACGCATCCTGATCGCTTCAGGGGTTTTCCTCCTCATCGTGGCGGTAAGCGGGTTTGGGGGGTATCTCTGGCTGAGCTCCCAGCTCCCGCCCATCACCAAGCTGACCAACTACGAGCCCCAGACGCCCATGCGGGTCTTCGCCCGGGACGGCCAGCTCATAGGCGAATTCGGCAACCAGCGTCGCCTGCCTCTCCCCCCCGAGGCCATTCCCGAGCAGCTCAAGGACGCATTCCTTGCGGCGGAGGATTCCAGCTTCTTCGACCATCCCGGCATCGATGTACCGGGGATCATTCGCGCCCTGATCGCGGACATCAAGGCGGGGGCCCCGGTGCAGGGGGCCTCCACCATCACACAGCAGGTGGCCCGGACCTTTCTGCTGACTCGCGATCGCAAGATCATGCGGAAGCTCAAGGAGATGCTGCTCGCCTTCCGCATCGAGGAGCGCCTTACCAAGGCTGAGATCCTGCACCTCTACCTGAACCAGATCTACCTGGGCAACGGGGCCTACGGGGTGGAGGCCGCCGCCCAGAACTACTACGGGAAGTCCGTCCACGAGCTGTCCCTGGCCGAACGGGCCATGATCAGCGGCCTGCCCAAGGCCCCTTCCGCCTTCAACCCGATCAACAACCCGGAGCGGGCCCGCAAGCGTCGGGACTACGTGCTAAGGCGCCTGCGGGATACCGGCAAGGCCAGCCCCGAGGCCGTGGAAGAGGCCCTGGCCACCCCCATCCACGCCCGGCGACACAATCCGGTTAGCAATCCCATGCCCCAGGTGGCCGAGGAGGTGCGCCGGCGGATGGTGGATCGCTTCGGGGAGGATCGAGCCTACACGGAAGGCCTCCGGGTATTCACCACGGTGGACCCGGACATGCAGGAACAGGCACGCAAAGCCGTGCAGAAAGGCCTCTTGGACTACACCTACCGCCACGGCTACCGGGGCCCCGAAGACCACTGGGACCTCGAGGAACTGGTCCGGGAGACCGCGCTCCCCGATTCCCCCAACAATGATGGGGACGGGGAGGCTCCCTTAACGTTCGCTCCCGGCAGCGGCGGCCTGGGGCTCCGCGAGACGCTGCTTGAGCGCCTGACCGAATTCCGGCCCATCGGCCCCCTCCGCGCCGGGGTGGTCCTGTATCTCGGGGAAGGGGAGGAAGGGCAAGGCGACAGGAAAGAGGATCCCCGCAGCGCTCGCATCCTTTTGGCGGATGGCCGCGAGATCACAATCCCCTGGGACGGCATGCGCTGGGCACGACCCTATAAGGCGCCCAACGAGGTCGGGCCGGAGCCGGAGACAGCGTCAGACGTCCTCTCCCCCGGCGATGTGATTCGCGTGGAGAAGCGCCCCGACGGACCGTGGTTGCTGAGCCAGGTCCCCCAGGTACAGGGGGCGTTCGTGGCCATGGATCCCCCTTCCGGGCAGATCCGGGCCATGATCGGCGGCTTTGATGAATGGCGCTCCCAGTACAACCGGGCGACCCAGGCCCGCCGGCAGCCGGGCTCCTCCTTCAAACCCTTCCTGTATGCCGCCGGCCTTTCCAAGGGCATGACCCCGGCCACTCTCATCAACGACGCGCCCATCGTCTTCGAGGACGAGGCCCTGGAGACCCGGTGGCGGCCGGAGAACTTCTCACAGAAGTTCTACGGCCCCACGCGCCTGCGTCAGGGCCTGGAGCATTCCCGCAACCTGGTGACCATCCGGCTGATGCGCAACCTCGGGACAGATTACGCCCTGGATTTCGCCTCCCAGTTCGGCTTCGACCGGGATGCCCTGCCGCGGAACCTGTCCCTCTCCCTTGGGTCGGCCTCGGTCGCGCCACTGGACGTTGTGCGGGGCTACGCGGTATTCGCCAACGGCGGACTGCAGGTGGACCCCATCCTCATCGAACGGATCGAGGACCGCCACGGCCAGCCGGTCACTCGGAACATCGCCCGCTCGGGATGCACCCAATGCCACCGCGCCGGCAGCACGGAGGAGCTAGACCCCGAGGTCCAGGTTGAAAATCCGGAGATGCGCTTCCATTCCTCCATCCAGCCTGAGCGGGTCCTGTCTCCGCAGGTAAACTACCAGATGGTTAGCATGCTGCGCGGCGTGGTGGAGCGGGGCACGGGCTGGCGCGCCAAGCGCCTGGGGCTGCCCCTCGCCGGCAAGACCGGAACCAGCAACGACCAGCGGGATGCGTGGTTCCTCGGTTTCTCCAGCAATCTGGTGGGCGGGGTATACGTGGGCTACGACCAGCCCGAGACTCTGGGCGGTCATGAGACGGGCTCCCGCGCGGCGGCCCCCATCTGGGTGGACTTCATGCGTCAGGCCCTGAAGGGCCGCGAGGTGCCGGAATTCGAGCAGCCTGAAGGGGTGGTGAACGTCCGCATCGACGCGGAAACCGGCAAGTTGGCCGCCCCCTGGAGCGAGGAGACCCTCTTCGAGTACTTCCGGGAGGGCAATGCGCCCACCGAGACAACGCCCCGGCCCTCCTCCGTGGCTTCCGACGACGAATCCCGGCAGGAGGAATCCCGGCAGGAGGAGGAGAGGGAGCGTGAACGCGGGGGCAGGGAAGCCCGGGACTCCGGATCCTCCGAAATGATGGACGACCTCTTCTAACCCCGCGCGCCGGCCTTCGGGCCCGCTAGGCCCCGCCGGGGGGAAGGGCCGCCCGCCGCCGCACCTCCGCGGCCAAGGCGTCGAAGTCCAGCTCCTGGCTGGTATCCACCGGCACCGCGTGCGCCCGCTCCTCGGCGTCCAAGGGGTCCTGGCGGGCCAACTGATGCTCCAGGACCGCCTCGTTGCCCTCCGAGACCACCCCCTGCTGCCCGGCGCGCTCGCGCAGCCAGCCCCGAATGACCCTTTCCGGGGCGTGCAGGTCCAGGATGACGAAGGGCGCCTCCAGCTCGGCGGCCAGGGCGCGCGCCGCCTGCCGCCGCTCGGCGGCGAGGTAGGTGGCGTCCAGGTAGACCGGAAAGCCGGCCGCCAGCGAGGGGCGGGCGAGCTCCAGCAGGCGCCCATAGGTCCGCTCCGTCAGCTCCTCGGCGTAGATGCCGCCGCCCACCGCCGAGCCGCTGGCCGCCTCGGGCTCCAGGCCCGCCAGGCGCTTGCGCTCCACGTCCGAGCGGATCCGCACCCCGCCCAGGCGGGCCAGGAGGGGGACCGAGACCAGGCTCTTGCCCACCCCCGTCACACCGCGGGCGACGATGAGCAGGGCGGCGTCCTCCCCGGCGGTGAGCTCGGCGAGGGCGAAATAGCGCAGGGCCACCTCCCGCAGGGCCGCCCGCCGCTCCCCGTCCTCCGTTTCCCGGGCCTGAAGGGCGGCCACCTTGGCGCGCACCAGCGCGCGGTAGACGGTGTAGAAGGGCAGGAGGCGCAGACCCGGATAATCGCCCCCCGTCTCCAGGTAGGCGTTCAGGAAGGGCACCGCCAGGTCCCGCCGCTCCCGGAACCGCAGGTCCATCCAGGTGAAGGCCACGTCCGCCATGACGTCCGTGAAGCGCAGGGCGGGGTCGAACTCGATGGCGTCGAAGGGTGTGAGGACCCCGTCCAGGCGGGCCAGGTTGGCCAGGTGGAGGTCGCCGTGCCCCTCCCGGACCCGCCCGCTGCGGCGGCGCTCCGCGAACAGGTCCCCGTGGGTTTCCAGGAACCCCTCCACCCAGGCGGCCACGCCCTCGAAGCGCTGCTCCCCCAGGCCCAGCCCCCCGAGCTCCGCGCGCATCTGGTCCAGGTTCTCCCGCTGGTCCCGCGCCACCGCTTCCCGGGTGCCGTACCCCTGGTCGGGCCCCGGCTGGCGGGCCCCCTCATGGAGGTCGGCCACCCGTTTGCCCAGATCCGCCATCTCCGCGGGCCCCAGCTCCCCCCGCTCCAGGCAGCGGTCGGCCCGCAGGGCGGGGTCGAACTGCACCATGCGCACCGCGTACTCGAAGGGCTCCCCGGCGCCGCCGAGCTCCGGCTTCTCAGGGCTCCCGGTAAGGGCGACCACTTCCAGGTACAGGTCCGGGGCCGTACGCCGGTTGAGGCGCAGCTCCTCCCTACAGGCATGAAGGCGCTTGTCGAGGGTGGAGAAGTCCAGGAAGCCCAGGTCGAGGGGCTTCTTGATCTTATAGGCGTAATCGCCGGTAAGCAGGACATAGGAGATGTGCGTCTCCACCACCTCCACCCGCTCCACGGGGTGGGGATAGCGGGCGGGATCCAGCAGGGTGCGGATCAGGGGCGGCCAATGGGCCTCCATGGGCTTCTTCCCGCGGCTGGTGGAAAAGACGACGGACGGAGCCGAAAACGCCAAGAAGCCAAGGCAATTAGAAAAAACGGAAAAAATCTAGTCGCCAAGGACGCCAAGAGAGAAACCGCGGAAAAACAGAATCAACCGATTTCCGTAATGAACCGGTTTCCTCGGGTCACCTTGGCTTCTTGGTGCCTTGGCGTTTTCTCCCGCTGCACCTTGGCGCGCTAGGCGTCCTATGCGGTTCGCTTCGCTCAGGCGCGCAGGTCGGGGGCCAGCGGCGTGTCCTTGAGGGCCTCCAGCAGGTCGGCGTGCAGGGCCGGGTTGGCCGCCACCAGGCTGCGGGTCTTGCCCTCGGGCTTGTTGAAGACCACCTCGGCGCCGTCCTTCTCCGTGGCCAGCCCGCCGGCCGCCTGCACCAGGTAGACCCCGGCGCAGATGTCCCACTCGCAGCGGGGGGTCAGGGTGTAGAAGACATCCACCTGGCCGGCGGCCACCAGGGCGAGCTTGTAGGCCACCGAGCCGATGGGCCGCAGGTGCATGGTGGCCGCCACCTCGTCGAACTCGCCGCGCTTGTACTCGCTGCGGCTCACAGCCACAGAGGCAGCCGCGCGGAAGCGCTCCTCGCTCACCTGCGCCGGACCGCCCATGTAGCTCACCCCGGCCCCTTCGGCGCCGGCGATCATCTCCATGGTGGCGGGGTTGAACACCACGCCGAGCTTGGGCTTGCCGTGGTGCACCAGGGCCGCTGCGATGGAGAATTCGGGCACCTGCTCCAGGAACTCCTTGGTGCCGTCCAGGGGGTCCACCACCCAGACCCATTCCTTGTCCAGCCGGGACTGGTCGTCCACGGTCTCCTCGGACTGCCAGCCGCATTCCGGGCAGAGGCCCAGCAGCCGCTCGCGGAGGAGCTTGTCGGAGGCCAGGTCCGCCTTGGTGACGGGGTCGTCCACCCCCTTTTCCCACTGCTCGTTGGCCCCGCCCTGGTACTGCATCACCTCGCGGCCGGCGGCGCGCACCGCCTCCTTCACGTCCTCCAGCAACTGCGGCAGCTGTGCTTCGTCCAAAATCCACTCCTCGAAAAGTTCAAGAAAACGCCAAGGAAGCCAAGGCACCAAGAAAACCGAAAAAAAGAATTATGAACCGCCAAGGAAGCCAACTAAGATCGAAGAAACAGACACCGGCTCAGGAAGCTAGTGGAAATCCGACCCGGGCTTCTGTGGGAGCGCCATTGGCCGCGACAAATGGAGCCCCTCAGGCAGGTCGCGGCTGATAGCCGCTCCCACAATTGCCGTCTTCCTGAGCCAACCGGATAGCCAAGTAGTATTTAGCTTCTTCTTGGCTTTTTGGCGTTTTTTCCCGCCGTTCCTTGGCGCTCTTGGCGTACTTGGCGTACTTGGCGGTTCGATCCTTTACTGGCCGGCCACGGTCATCCCGCCGATGAGCACGGAGGGCGCGCTGACGTTGCCCCGCAGCTCGAGGTCGTTGCCCACCCCGGCGATGTCCTTGAACATGTCCTTGAGGTTGCCGGCGATGGTGATCTCCTCCACGGGGTAGGCGATCTCGCCGTCCTCCACCCAGAAGCCCGCCGCCCCCCGGGAGTAGTCGCCGGTGACGTTGTTGACGCCCATGCCGATGAGCTCGGTCACCAGCAGGCCAGTGCCCATCTCCCGCAGGAGCGCCTGCGGATCGTGCTCGCCGGGCAGCAGGTAGAGGTTGTGCACGCCGCCGGCGTGGCCGGTGGTCTCCATGCCGAGCTTGCGGGCGGAGTAGGAATCGAGGCAGTAGCCGGTGAGCACGCCGTCGGCCACCAGATCGCGCTGCCGGGTGCCCACCCCCTCGCCGTCGAAGGGGGCGGAGCCCAGGCCCTTGGGCCGGTGGGGCTCCTCGCGGATGGTGATGCCGGGAGTGAAGACCTGCTCACCGGCGGCGTCCACCAGGAAGGAGCTGCGCCGATAGAGGTTGGAGCCCCGCACCGCCCCCACCAGGTGGCCAAGGAGGCTGGAGGCCACCGGCGCCTCGAACAGCACCGGCACCCGGGCGGTGCTGATGCGCCGGGCCCCCAGGCGGCGGGCGGTGCGCTCGCCGGCGCGGCGGCCCACCGCCTCGCCGTCCTCCAGCTCCGCGAGGTCACGGGCGGTGGCGTACCAGAAGTCCCGCTGCATGGAGCCGCCCTCCTCGGCCACCACGGCCGCGGAGACGCCGAAGCGGGTGCCGGAGTAGCCCCCGAGGAAGCCGTGGCTGTTGGCGTAGACCACCGTGCCCCGGCTCCAGGAGAACTCGCCGCCCTCGGAGTTGCTGATGCGGCCGTCCACCGCCCGGGCCGCCGCCTCGCAGGCGCGGGCCCGCTCGATGGCCTCCTCGGGCTCCATCTCCGCCGGGTGGTCGAGGTCCAGATCGGGGATCTCGGTGGCGAGCTTGTCCGGATCCGCCAGGCCGTTGGCGGGGTCGGGGGAGGTCCGGCGGGCCAGCGTGCAGGCCTTGGCCACCGTGCTGTCCACCGCCTCGTCGGAGAAGTCGGAGGTGGAGGCACTGCCGCGGGCTCCGTTCAGGTACACGGTCACCGAGCAGCCCTTGTCGCGGTGGTACTCCAGGGCGTCCACCTCACCCAGGCGCACCTCGGCGGACAGGCCGGAGGCGGTCTGGACACCCACCTCCGCCTGGTCGGCCCCGTGGCTGCGGGCCCGCTCCAGGATGCGCTCGGCGAGGGCCTCGTGATCGATGCCGGCGGTCATTGGGTGCCTCCCACGGTCAGGTCATGGATCTTCAGGGTGGGCTGGCCCACCCCCACGGGCACCGACTGGCCCTCCTTGCCGCAGGTGCCGATGCCGGTGTCGAGCTCCTTGTCGTTGCCCACCATGGCCACCCGGGTGAGCACGTCCGGGCCATTGCCGATGAGGGTGGCGCCCTTCACCGGCCGGGTGATCTCGCCGTTCTCGATGAGGTAGGCCTCGGAGGCGGAGAACACGAACTTGCCGGAGGTGATGTCCACCTGCCCGCCCGAGAACTGGGTGGCGTATACCCCCTTGTCCACCGAGGCGATGATCTCGGCCGGGTCGTAGCTGCCGTTCTCCATGTAGGTGTTGGTCATGCGCGGCATGGGCCGGTGGGCGTAGGACTCGCGCCGCCCGTTGCCGGTGGGCGCCATCCCCATGAGACGGGCGTTGGTGGCGTCCTGCATGTAGCCCTTGAGGATGCCGTTCTCGATGAGCACCGTCCGCTGGGTGGGCTCCCCCTCGTCGTCCACGGTGAGCGAGCCGCGCCGGTCGGCCAGGGTGCCGTCGTCCACCACCGTGCACTGCTCCGAGGCCACCTGTTCGCCAATGCGGCCGCTGAAGGCCGAGGTGCCCTTGCGGTTGAAGTCGCCCTCCAGACCGTGGCCGATGGCCTCGTGCAGCAGGATGCCCGGCCAGCCGGGGCCGAGCACCACGTCCATGGCCCCGGCGGGGGCCTCCACCGCCTCCAGGTTCACCAGGGCCTGGCGCACCGCCTCGCGGGCGTAGCCGCGCACGGTGGCGTCGTCGAACCAGCCGTAGCCGGTGCGCGCCCCGCCGCCGGTCATGCCCTGCTCGCGCCGGCCGTCCTGCTCCACGAGCACCTGCACGTTGAGCCGGACCAGGGGACGCACATCGGTGGCCAGCCGGCCGTCGGCGCGGGCGATGAGCACCGTCTTGAACTCACCGGACAGGCTGGCCATCACCTCCCGTACCCGGGGATCCGCCCCCCGAGCCTCGGCGTCCACGGTCTCCAGCATCTTCACCTTGGCCTCGTCGGAGAGGGAGGCCAGGGGGTCGACGGCCGTGTACAGTGGGGCCGACCCCTGACCGCGGCTCAGGGCGGGGGCGCCCCCCTCGCCCCCGGAGGAGGCGATGGCGCGCGCCGCCTTGGCGGACTCCAGCAGGGCGCCGGGCACGATCTCGTCGGAGTAGGCGAAGCCGGTCTTCTCACCGCTCACCGCGCGCACCCCCACCCCGGAGTCGATGCCGTAGGAGCCCCCCTGGATGCGGCCATCCTCCAGGCTGAAGCCCTCGCGGCGGGTGTATTCGAAGTACAGGTCGGCGTAGTCCACCTGCCGGGCCATCATCTGGCCCAGGGCGGACTGGATCTGGCTCATGTCCATGTCGGCGGGCCTAAGGAGCAGCTCCTCGGCCACCTGCCACTGGTCGGTCATATGCGGATACCTCGCGCGGGGAGGCTGGAAAGGTTCAGGGCGCTTCTGCCGCTGGGAGGCCACGGCAAGAGCGGGGCTGCCGCTCCCGGGATCCCGCGGCGATTCACGGAGTCTTCAGCCGAGGCGGCGATGGGCGAGGGCGGGAAGCTGACGGCGGACCCGGGCGATGTGGTCCCGATCCACGGGGGCCAGGGCGAGGCCTTCGCCGGTCTCCACCCGATCCAGCACCGCCCCCCAGGGATCCACCACCATGCTGTGGCCGTAGGTTTCCCGTGCGCCGGGATGCACACCACCCTGGTCGGCGGCCACCACCGTCACCTGCGCCTCGATGGCCCGCGCCCGCACCAGAACCTCCCAGTGGGCGGCCCCGGTGGTGCGGGTGAAGGCCGCGGGGACGGCGAGCCATTCGGCCCCGGCGTCCACCAGGGCACGGAACAGCTCGGGAAAGCGGAGATCGTAGCACACGGCCAGGCCCACCGGCCCGCAGGGAGTTTCTGCCACCACGGGACGGTCTCCCGGCACGATGGTGGCCGATTCCCGGTACCTTTCGCCGCTCTCCAGTTGGACATCGAACAGGTGGATTTTGTCGTAGCGGGCCCGGACCTCCCCCCGGTCGTCCACCAGCAGGCAGGCCGCCCGCACCCGGTCGGAACCGGCGGCGTAGGGAACCGTCCCGCCCACCAGCCAGAGGCCCAGCCGCGCCGCCTCCTCACGCAGGAAGGCAGTGAGGGGGCCGCCGGCCTCCGGTTCGGCGTGGTCCAGCTTGGCCCGTTCATCTTTGGCCATCAGGGGGAAGTTCTCGGGCAGGACGGCCAGGGCCGCCCCCGCCTCCCGAGCGTCCTCCAACAGGGCGCGGCTCCGCCGGAGGTTGGCCTCCACATCGTCGGTGGACACCATCTGAACCGCGGCCGCGCGGGGCACGCTCATTGTGCCGAGCTCCCCGGCCGGACCGCCAAGCGCAGGGTGCCCCCCTCGGCGGCGTCCGCCTCCATCCAGATGCGGCTACCGGGGATCCCCAGCACCACCAGCCAGTCCCGGACCTCGCGGGCCCAGGTCGTGCCGCCGGACTCCCCGTCGTGGGCCAACTCCACCCGGGCCTCGGAGGCTGCGGCGTATTCGCTCAGCACGGCGTTCAGGGCGGGGTGGCGGGCGGCGGCCACAGGCCCCTCGGGGGCGGTCCAGCCGTCCTCCTCCAGGGTCACCTCTGCGCGAACGGGCAGGGCGGCCAGCAGAAGCAGCGTCGCCGGGACCCCTATCCGCATCAGCGCCATGGGGCCAAATCCTCCCATTGCATCTCCTTGATCCGGTCCAGGAGGACCTCCATGAAGTCCGGCCCCTCCGAGGGATTCACGGCGCCCACCCGGGGGTCGTCCCAGGGGCCCTCCACCCGGTAGTCCAGGGTGGCGAAGGCCTTCTCCCGGCCCGTCAGGAGGTAGCCAACCAGGGGAACCGCCGAGACCACCCGGTCCACGGTCTGCAGGGGCTGGAGGTGGAGGCCCAGATCGTAGGTGCGGTCGCCAAGATTTACGCCACCCCGCACCGCCAGCCGCAGGGCCGCGCTCTCCAGGGCCAGCTCCTGGATGGTCAGGACGCCATCGTCGATGACGGCCCCACCGGCCAGATCCCGGTAGACCAGCCCGCTGCGGCCGAGGTCCCGGAATCCGCGCACCGCCTGCTGGGGCCAGTCCAGGACGTTGAGGGTGGACAGGGCCTTGCTGAGGAAGTGGAGCTCCTCGATCTCCCCCTCCCCCACGGCCACATCCACCACTCCCTCCAAACGACCGCCCCCGTAGGCCAGGGGATGGCTCGGCCAGCCCAGGGCGGCCTCGACGGCGCCCGCTCCCCCCTTCATGCTCGGATAGATCCCCACGTCCCGCAACCAGCGGCCGAGGTCCTGCGTCTCCAGATCCATCTGCAGCAGGGTCCGATCCCGCTCCGCCGTCCACGCCCCCTGCAGGCCCAGATCGGTCTTGCCGACACGGGCCTGCAGCACGGGAAGCATCCACCGCTCCGCGGAAAGGCTTGCCTCCATCCGGAGGTCCCTCAGCACCGGACCGTCCAGAGCGATTCGATCGGCGGTGACCTGCAGGTCCACCGGCGGGATGTCCGCGGGACCCAGGCCCCCGCCACCGCCGCCGCCCCAGGACCCCAGGCCGGGCAGCGTGAGACGGCCGATCCGCAGCACGGCCCGGTCCACACCCTCCCTCCGGTGCTGCCACAAGTACCGGCCCGCCCCGCGGTCCCCCTCCAGGGCGCCGTGCAGGCGATACCCACCAGGAGCGGGATCCCCCCGCGCCTCCACCCGGCCCGCGTACAGGTCCCGGGCGCCCCAACGGACCTTCCCTACCCGCAAGTCCGCATCCAGCCGGGGCGGATCCCAGGCGCCCCCGGCGCCCGGGTGAAGGTCCCTGGCCAGCCGAATCCAGCGCTGCAGGGCCACGGTCCCCAGCTCCCCCCGGAGCCGCAGGCTCCCCTCCTCGGGCTCCGGCGCGGGGCGGTCGAAGCCCACGGCCATCGCCACTTCGGCGCCGTCCCGCACCCAGCGCGCCCGCCAATCGCGGCCCCCATGGCGCAGGCGGATGCGCAGCTCCGGGACGCCCCCCAGATCCCCGGACAGCTCCAGGGATCCCCCCTCGCCGATGCCGTTGAACAGGGGCTCGGGGAAGGCGAGGGCGGCCTCCTCCAGGTCCAGGCGTGCGCGCAGACGGCGTCGACCCTCCCCGGCCACCAGCGTCACGCGGGTCCCCAGGTCGCCGGTTACCCGCCGGAGCAGGGGATGCCCGTGGTCGATACGCCGCGCCGCCTCCTGCAGGGCCCGGGCGGGCAACGTCCCCTCCACCCGCGCCCGGAGGGCCTCCTCGGGACCCTTTGCCAGGTCCAGACGAACCGGTTCGCCCAGCAGGCGCCCCTGCAATCCATCAGCCCGGATGTGCGGCCCCTGGAAGCCCACCTGCCCTTCCACCCCCACCAGCGCCGGCAGGCCAGGGGCCGGCCGGTAGGCGGCTTCATCCAGCCGCACCTGGCCAAACACCTCCGGCTTCGAGCCGCTGGACAGAGGGAAGTCCATGCCTAGGTCCAGGCGGCCCCTCCCCGCCAGCCCCCCCGGCTCCGGGAGCCCCGCCTGAGCAAGACCGGAACGCTCCAGGAAGCGGATGCCATCGGCGAGGCGCAGGTCCAAATCCCCGCTCAGGCGCAGCCGGGGTGGGGCGGCGGTCAGGTCGGGCACGGAGACCTCCAGCTCGCCGAGGTCCGCCTCCAGGACCCGCCCCCTGTGGGCGTCAAACCCGAGCCGGGGGCCGTCCACGGTCAGGGTGCCCGCCACATCCTGCAGCTCCGGCCATCCGGGCCGGTAGTCCAGGGTCGCCTCGGCCACCTCGGCCTCCAGCCGAAACTGCCCCTCGCCCTCGGGGAACGGGAACCGCTCCAGGGGACCCCGCACCACCAGTCGGGTGGAACGCAGGCTCCCGGACAGGGCCCGCTGCAGCCAAGCGCTGGCCGGGCGGGGCAGGGCGCGGATGCGAAAGAGCGGCGCCAGATCCTCCAGGGAAGCCGACTCCCCCTCCAGCTCCAGGTCTGCCCACGGGGCCCCGCCAGCCGCGTCCATGCGGAGCTCGCCACCCCCGGCCAGGCGCACTCCGCCCAGGCCCAGTTCCAGGTCGCGCACGGTGACCTCCTGGCCTTCCCGGTCCCAGCGGTAGCGAAAGCCCCCTTCCGCATGCAGGGCGTTTACGGGGCGGCGCAGGGCGGCGGGCCAGCGGAGGCCGGCCTCCGTAAGGTGCGCGCTGCCCTCCGCCTGCAAGCCCTTCTCCACGCTGCCGGTCACCTCCGCCTGGAAGGCGAGGCTCCCGCGGAGGCGCGCCGGCCCCGCCTTGCCCAGATAAGGCCGCAAGGGCTCGGGGGACAGGGCGGAACCAAAAACCCGGGCGTCCAGCTGCCATCCCGGCGGTCCCGCCCCGAAACGGCCGATACGCCCCCGCGCGCCCACCACGCCACGATCCAGGGAGCCGCGGGCCTCCACGCGATGGCCACCCGGCTCCCGCTCCAGGTCCACCTGCCAGTCCCGCAAGGTGACACGCACCGGCTCCGCAGGACCCTGATCTTTCCAGCGCAGGCGGCTGTCCACGATGCGGATCCGCTGGAACCGGTCCAACAGACCGAATACCCGGTTCTCCTCGGGGGCCATCCGAAGGCCGCCAACCGAGAGCCGGCCCGCCCCACTGTGCTCCATCTCAAGATTCAGCCCTATCAGCTCCAGCTCCTGCAGGCGCACCTCCCCCCGGAGCAAGGGCAATAGCTCCACACCCACCCGCACCCTTTCCACGCGCAAGCTGTGGCCGCCCACCTCCACCCCGGAGACCCGGACCTTCAGCCCCCCAGCCCAGGTCCAGCTGAGATCCTCGAAGGCAACGGGATGGTCCACCCGGCTGCTCGCCAAGTCCTGCAGCTCCTCGCGGACCGGAGCCAGGGAGGGGGGATAGAGGAGGATCCAGGCAACCAGCGCGGTCAGGAGCAGGAGCAGGCCCACCACGGCCCGTAGCACCCAGCGCCAGAAGCCCGGGCGCAGCCACCAGGGGAGGGGCAGGGGGGTGCGGGGCTCGGTCATGGGCGGCGGGGTCCCCGGGCCCGCTTTACGGTGCCGGCCCCGGGGGGCAAGATGGGCGCCATGACCCCATCCGCCCCATCCCCATCCGGCCGCAGCCCCCTGGAGGCGGTGGGCTGCCTGCGCCTCAGCGAGATCATGGGCGGCTCATCCGGTGCCCGGCTGGCGGAGGCCCTGCTGGAGGAGCCCCGGCTGCGCGCGGCCTGGATTCGGGTCCTGGCCAGCAGCGCCTTCGTGCACCGCGAGCTGCGCCGGTATCCGGCCTTGGTGCACGACCTGGTCACCGACCCCCACTGGCTGCGGGAGGACTGGACGCCCGAGGAGGTGCGGGCCCACCTCCGGGAGGCGGTGCGCGGGTGCACCGAGCGCGCGGACTTCCTGGCCGCCCTGCGCCGGGCCCGCAACTGGCTCATGGCGCGCATCGCCTTCCGCGACCTGGCGGGATGGGTGGATTTCCCCCGCACCGCCCGGGAGAGCACCGCCCTGGCGGAGGCCGCGGTGGAGGCGGCCCTGGGCTTCGCCAGCGAGGAGCTGCAACCGCGCTTCGGCACTCCCCGTACCCCGGACGGCACCCCGGCCACCCTCACCGTCCTGGGCATGGGCAAGCTGGGGGGCGGCGAGCTGAACTTCTCCTCGGATATCGATCTGATCTTCGCCTATACCGCGGACGGGGGAACGGACGGGCCGCGGGCCCTCGACAACAGCACCTACTTCACGCGCCTGGGGCGTGCGGTCATCCAGCTGCTTTCCGAGCATACCGCCGATGGCTTCGCCTTCCGGGTGGACATGCGGCTGCGCCCCCACGGCGACGGCGGGCCCCTTGCCCAGCCGCTTGATGGGATGGAGGAATACTACCAAGTTCACGGCCGCGAGTGGGAGCGCTACGCCCTGGTGAAGGCCCGCCCCATCGCCGGGGACCTGGACCAGGGCGAGCGCCTGCTAGCCGACCTGCAGCCCTTCATCTTCCGCCGCTATCTGGACTTCGGCGCCGTGGAGGCGGTGCGGGACCTCAAGACCCAGATCCAGCGCCAGGTGGAGAGCCGCCACTACCGCGACGACCTCAAGCTGGGCCGGGGCGGCATCCGCGAGATCGAGTTCATCGTCCAGGCCTTCCAGCTCCTGCACGGCGGCCGCCACCGTGAGCTGCGGGGCCGCGGCACCATGGCCACCATGGCCGCCCTGCGCGAGCTGGAGCTGCTGCCCGCCTGGGACCTGGACCACCTGGAGGCGGCCTACCTGTTCCTGCGGCGCCTGGAGAACCACCTCCAGATGGCCGCCGACGAGCAGACCCACCGTCTCCCCGAGGAGCCGGAGGCCCTGGAGGGCCTCGCCCGCAGCCTGGATTTCCCGGACACCCCGGCCTTCTTCGATGCCCTGGAAAGCCACCGGGACCGGGTGCAGGAGGCCTTCGAGCAGACCTTCGCCGCGCCGCAAACCGTACACGAGGAGGCGGAGCCGCCCCTGGAGCGGGTGTGGCAGGGCCAGGCCGAGGGCGAGGAGGCCCGGTCCATCCTGGCGGAGCACGGCTACCTGCACCCCGGGGCGGCCCTGGGCACCCTGGAGCAGCTGCGCGGGGCGGCCTTCCTGCAGCGCCTTACCCGCACCGGCCGGGAGCGCCTGGACCGTCTCATGCCGCTGCTCATCGGCGCCGCCGGCAAGACCCCGGCCCCCGCCGTGGCCCTGTCGCGCATGGCCGAGGTGCTGGAGGCCATCGGCGGGCGCTCCACCTACTTCGCCCTGCTCGCCGAGAACCCGGTGGCCCTGGCCCAGGTGGTGCGGCTGTGCGGCGGCAGCCCCTTCCTGGCGCGCTTCCTGGGGCGCCACCCCATGCTCCTGGACGAGGTGCTCGACCCCGAGGATCTGTACGCCTGCCGCCTGCGCGCCTCTCGGGCCGCCGCTCTGGAGCGGGAGCTGGAAGACGCCGACGACCTGGAGGACCGGCTCAACGGCCTGCGCCGGTTCAAGAACATCGAGGTGCTCCATCTGGCGGCCCGCGACCTGCAGGGGCTGGCGGAGCTGGACGAGGTGAGCCGGGGGCTGACGGAGGTGGCCGAGCTCACCCTGGAGCGCGCCCTGACCATGGCCTGGAACGAGCTCACCGAGCGCTACGGCCGACCCCTGTGCACCGACGGCGGCGAGCGGCGCGAGGCCGGCTTCCTGGTGGCGGGGCTGGGCAAGCTGGGGGGCGCCGAGCTGGGCTACGGCTCCGACCTGGACCTCCTGTTCCTGCACGACAGCCGCGGCGCGGACCAGCACACGGAGGGCGGGCGCAAGGGCGAGGCCATGGACAACGGCCGCTTCTTCGCCCGCCTGGGGCAGCGGCTGATCCACTTCGTGACCACGTTGACAGCCGAGGGGGCCCTGTATAGCATCGACATGCGGCTGCGCCCGGGGGGCAAGTCCGGGGCGCTGGTGGCCTCCATCGACCATTTCCGGGAATACCAGCTCGAGCAGGCCTGGGTCTGGGAGCACCAGGCCCTCCTGCGCGGGCGGACGGTGGCCGGGTCCTCCGACCTGGGGGCCACCTTCCAGGAGCTGCGCAGAGAGATCCTGGCCCGACCCCGGGACGAGGAGGCGCTGGCGGAGGCGGTCCGGGACATGCGCGGGCGCATGCTGGCGGAGCACGCCGCCCCTGCGGGGGTCTTCAACATCAAGCGGGACCGGGGCGGGCTCATCGACATCGAGTTCCTGATCCAGTACCTGTGCCTGCGCCACGCCCACCGCACCCCCGCCATCCTCGCCACCAGCAACCGCGCCGCCCTGAGCGCCCTGGCTGGGCACGGACTCGTCGAGCCGGACACCGCCCGGGACCTCGACGAGGCCTACGTGCTGTTCCGGACCCTGGAGAACCGGGTCAAGCTCTTCGAGGACCGCGCCCAGGTGGAGGTAACCGCCGACCCTACCTGGCGAGAGCAGCTCGACCGCATGGTGGACTCCGACTGGCGGCCCGTGGTGCCGCGCCTGGAAACCACCCGGGACCGGGTCCGCGCGGCCTTCGAGGCGATCCTGGGGCCGCCCGTGCGCACCGGCTGAGCCGCCGCCGACCCATCCCCGAACCCCATCTCCGCTTAGCTTGCGAACCGGGAGCGCGAACAACATGTCCATGGCCGACCGCGACGGCAAGATCTGGATGGACGGCGAGCTCGTCGAATGGCGGGACGCCACCACCCATGTCCTCACCCACACCCTGCACTACGGCATGGGGGTGTTCGAGGGCGTGCGGGCCTACAGAACCGAGCGCGGGGCGGCCATCTTCCGGCTCCGGGAGCACACCCGCCGGCTGTTCAACTCCGCCCACATCATGCAGATGCCCATGCCGTTCTCCGAGGAGACCGTCATCGCGGCCCAGCGCGAGGTGGTGCGGGCCAACGGCCTGGACTCCTGCTACATCCGGCCGCTGGCCTTCTACGGCTCCGAGGCCATGGGGCTGAACGCCCAGGGCCTGCAGGTGCACGTGGTGGTGGCCGCCTGGCCGTGGGGGGCCTACCTGGGCGACGAGGGCCTCAAGCACGGCATCCGGGCGGTCACCAGCAGCTACACCCGCCACCACCCAAACATCACCATGACCGAGGCCAAGCTTACCGGCGGCTACTTCAACTCCATGCTAGCCCACCGGGAGGCCCAGGAGGCGGGCTTCGACGAGGCGGTGCTGCTCGACCCCTACGGCTTCGTGGCGGAAGGGCCCGGCGAGAACATCTTCATGGTGCGCGACGGCGTCCTCTACACGCCGCCGTTGTCCACGGCCCTGGACGGCATCACCCGCAAGACGGTGCTGGAGCTGGCCCGGGAGGAGGGCATCGAGGTCCAGGAGAAGCCCCTGTCCCGGGACACCTTCTACATCGCCGACGAGGCCTTCTTCTGCGGCACGGCCGCGGAAGTGGTGCCCATCCGGGAGATGGACAACCGCACCATCGGGTCCGGCAGCGCAGGGCCGGTTACCCAGCGGCTGCAGGCCCGCTACTTCGACGTGGTTGCCGGCCGCGATGCCCGGCACACCGACTGGCTCGATTTCGTCTACCAGGACTAAGGGGACTCACCGTGACCGCCAATCAATACCGCGTCGTCGAGGTGACCGAGGACGACCTGCCGCTGCATTGCCCCACTCCCGAGATGACCACCTGGGACTCCCATCCCCGGGTCTTCCTGCCCATCGAGGAAAGCGAGGACGGCGAGGCACTCTGCCCGTACTGCGGGATCCTCTACCACCTCAAGCGGCGGGAGTCAAAGGCCAGCTGAGCCCGGCCCCCCTCAGGGTCGGATGGCCCCCGACCACGGGGGCGGACGCAGGCCGGCCACCAGCTCGCGGGGCTCCCGACGCCAGCGGCGATGCACCCAGAACCACTGGGCGGGGGCCAAAGCGATGCCGGCCTCCATGGCCGCCACCGTCTCGGCGGTGAGGTCGCGGATGCCCGCCTCGTCGTCGCCGAAGGCACCCGGCTCGATGGGCGGCAGGACCACCATGCGGAACCGCTCGGGGGCCTCCCGCACCAGGAAGGCGGGCAGGATGGGGGCCCCGGACTTCTTGGCGAAGCGGGCGAGAGTGGTGGGGACGCGGGCTACCTCGCCGAGGAAGGGCAGGGGGATGCGCTCGGTGCCGCGCAGGTGCTGGTCCACGAGCATGGCCACCGTCTCCCCCCGCCGCAGGGCGGCCATGACCTGTCGGCTGGCCCGGCGTCGGTCGATGGGCTGAACCCCGTGGCGACCGCGGGCGGCGCGCAGGCGCTCCTCCAGGATGGGGTTGTCCAGGGGCCGGTAGACCCCGTTAAGCGGGTTCAGACCGTATTGGGGCAGGATCTGCCCCATGAGCTCCCAGTTCCCCGCGTGCACGCTCAGCAAAAGCACGCCC
The DNA here is from genome assembly GCF_046545655.1 of Thiohalorhabdus sp. Lineage (NCBI taxonomy): Bacteria > Pseudomonadati > Pseudomonadota > Gammaproteobacteria > Thiohalorhabdales > Thiohalorhabdaceae > Thiohalorhabdus > Thiohalorhabdus sp. The sequence continues at coordinate 106,619 of NZ_JBKGZG010000002.1, forward strand.
CTGGGATCGGCGGCGACCGCCTCCAGATGCTCGCGGCCCTCCACGGCCCGGACCATCTCCTGCAGCCCCTCCAGGGACAGGGTCTCCAGAAGCGGGATCTCCCCGGCCAAGTGGCCCAGCTCCCGGAACACCTCGCGCACCTTTTCCGCTGCGCCCTCCTCCCCATAGCGCAGGGCCAGCGACTCCCGGGCGATGCGGGCGTGGCGGCGATCCACGAACCGGGCCCATTCGCCCACACGTCCCGCCAGGGCGTAGCGGAACCGAACCGGCAAAGAGCGAAGCAGGCGCAGCAGACCGCCCAGGGCGGCGGCCTCCAGGCGATGGCGGAGGGTGGGTGGATTCTGGGCTTCCATGGGCTTCTCGAGGCTTGGCGGAGGCGCGCATTGTACCCTACTTGCACGGCGCTCAAAGGAGCCCCATGAACCCCATGCCGAATCTGCCCGTAACCGCCCGCCTTTGCGAAGCAGCCTACGGCCTGCTGCGCCGGCTGGTGCCGCGGTGGCCCGGCGCCGGGGACCGTCGCAGGGCGCTGGACAACCCGGTGGCCCCGGCGGGGCGCCCGCGCCTCTGGCTGCACGCGGGCACCCGGGCGGGTCTGGCC